>CAVGPE010000115.1:0-3603 GCA_963631065.1 Ruminococcus bicirculans (ex Wegman et al. 2014) | reverse complement strand
GCCGGGCGGTGTTCGCCTACAGCGTCAAGGACAAGGACAATTATATCACAGTGGGTCTGGATGTCAGCGGAAAGCCCTCGTTGAGCGTGGATTACGCCGTGGACGGGGACAGGCGGCACCTCTCGACCATAGACCTCTCCGCCCTCATCACTCCGGAGAACGCCCATGACACCCACCACCTGACCCTCAAGGTCAGCACTCCGGGCTACCATCTCAAATCCAATCTGATAGTGCTCCTCGACGGCGAGAAGCTCCGTCCGACCGAAGGGGTCCCCGGCGGCCCGGCCCGGGAGAACGTCTCCTCCGGCAACCCCTATCAGATGGTCATCACCCCGTATCCCGGCGGAGAGAGGGTGCACGACTGGGCCCGCCTGCACTCGATAGGCTTCCTCCAGCCCAAGGGGCAGAAGGCCGAGTTCTCCAACATCAGCATTTCCGAGGACAATTGGAACACGGTGCTCTACACCGACCCGGAGCGGGTGCACATGGTGAACGGCACGGGCCGCCTGGAGGTGTGGGAGCCTTACGGCAAGGTTTCCGCCCCGATGCTCCGGCGCAGCGTCGAGCTCGACCGTCCTCTCAAGAGCGCGAAGCTCTACCTCACCGCACGCGGAATATATGAATTCTACATCAACGGGCAGCGCGTCGGCGGCGACTGGTTCAACCCCGGCTGGACCGATTACCGCTACCGCATAATGTACAACAGCTACGATGTCACCTCCATGCTCCGCCAGGGCTCCAACGGCCTTGGGGCCATGCTCGGCTCGGGCTGGTACAGCGACCTCAATATCTTCACCTCGGCTTACGTGGACCCCTACGGCATCAGGCAGTCGCTGCTCGCGAAGCTGCTCCTCACCTACGAGGACGGCACTTCGCAGGTGATCGTGACCGACGGCAGCTGGAAAAAATACGACGACGGCCCGGTGGTGCGCAACGGTTTCCAGTTCGGCGAGGACTATGACGCGCGCAAGGAAGTGGACCTCTGGAAGGAGGGAGGCTTCGACGACTCGGCCTGGGAGAGCGCCGACATATTCTCCCGCCCGGCCCCTGGCGTGCAGATCCACTCCTACGTGGGCCTTCCGATACAGAACAACATTACCCTTTCTGCCGTCAGCGTCAGCGAACCGGTCAAGGGGACTTTTGTATATGATTTCGGGCAGAACGTAGTGGGCGTGCCGCGCCTTGAGGGGATGAAGGGGAAGCCGGGGCAGAGGGTGACCCTGCGCTTCGGGGAGATGATCTATCCCGAGACCATCCCCGTGGAGCCGGTGGAGCCCTATACGGTCGAGACCTATAAGAAGATGAAGGGACAGGTCTATGTGGAGAACTACCGGGGAGCCATATCGATAGACAACTATACCATGCGCGGAAACCCCGCCGGGGAGACTTATCAGCCCCTCTTCACCGACCACGGCTTCCGCTACGTTTCCGTGACCGGGCTCGGCAAGCCCCTCCCCGTGGAGTGTGTCAAGGCCGTGGTGCTTGAATCCATAGGCGGGACGACCGCCAGCTTCGAGAGCTCGGACGGGAACGTCAACCGCCTCTTCGAGAACATCCTCTGGGGGCAGAGGGGCAACTTTCAGGCGGTGCCTACCGACTGTCCGCAGCGCGACGAGCGTCAGGGATGGACTGGAGATGCGCAGGTGTTCGCACGCACGGCGACCTATTTCAGCCCGTGGGTGGACAAGTTCTACGACCGCTGGTTCTATTCCATACGCGACAATCAGAACATTGACGGCAGCTATTTCAACTACTATCCTGTCACCGGCCGTCCTCCATACGGCTTCACCAACGATAACCCGGGCTGGATGGGCTGGATGGACGCCGGCATAATCGTCCCTTATCAGGTATATATGCAGTATGGCGACATCAGGGCCATCGCGAGGATGTACGATTCCATGGTCCGCTATATGGACTATCTGGAGCGTCAGGCGGAGGGCTTCCTGCAGCCTGACAGCGGGATAGGCGACCACCTCGCCGTGGAGCGCACCAACATCGGCCTCACCAACACGGCCTATTACGCCTACGACGCCTACATGATGTCAAAGATGGCCGCCGCGCTCGGCAAGAAGTCCGATGCGGCCAAGTACGCCGCCCTGTATGACAATGTCAAGAAGGCTTTCAACGCCACCTATGTCCGCGAGGACGGGGTGACCGTGGCCCCATACAAGGCTTTCCGCTGGCCGGGGATGCCTGTCCCGGAAGACGGGCCGAAGGACGGCGAACTGGTCCCTGTGGACACCCAGACTTCTTATGCTCTTCCGCTGCGCTTCGCTCTCTTCGATGACTCGGTAAGGGACAAGGCCGTGGAGAACCTCGTGAAGAATATCGAAAAGCACGGCAACACCCTGACTACGGGATTTATAGGCACCCCGTACCTCAATCCGGCCCTTTCCGATGGGGGGCGCGACGACGTGGCGTTCACCCTCTTCGAGCAGACCGCCTGTCCGTCCTGGCTCTACCCTGTGCTGCAGGGCGCCACCACCATGTGGGAGAGGTGGAACTCCTACACCATCGAGAACGGTTTCGGCCCGGTGGACATGAACTCGTTCAACCACTACGCCTACGGCGCGATAGGGGAGTGGATGTATGCCTATCTGCTCGGTTTCCAAAGGGATGAGGAGAGCCCGGCCTATAAGCACATCATCCTCCAGCCTCGCGTGGGCGGAAATCTTAAATATGTCAAGGGCGGCTTCGAGACCCCTTACGGGCGCATCGACGGCGGCTGGGAGAAGACGGCGCGGGGCTATCTCTACCGCGTCACGGTTCCTGCCAACACCACCGCGTCGCTAATCTTGCAGGCGGACGGAGTCTCCCGTGTGAAAGTGCTTCGCGGCACGGAGGGAGCAGGCCCTATGCGCAGTCTCAAAGGGAAGGTTATGGCCGAGCTCAAGTCCGGCACCTACGAATTCGAGGTCAAGTACTGATGCTCCTTACCGCCTTAAGCTCTTCGAAGCGAGGTTGAGGCTGTACTTGAAATAGCTGCTGCCCTTGTAGAAGGACATCGTAAGGACGCTCCCGTCAAGCTCGATGCTGTTGAGAAGGCGGTCGCGGTACTTGTCGCGGCACTCCGGCTCGGCCCAGGCCAGCACATAGTCGGAGCTCTCCTTCTGATAGACGACCACCACCGTGTAGCCCCTGACGTCCATCAGGGCGGCGCGGTACTTCCCGGAATTGACCTTGCCCTTGGCTGCGGCGAACTCCTCCACGAGAGAGCACTCCGCCGGGAGAATATTGAAATTGAGCTTCGTTGCGGAAGTGAGGGCCCCGGGGTTGTGCTCCGTCCACCACTCGATGGCGGCATCGGTCAGATAGTCCCTCTCCGGAATGGCATCCAGAGAAGGATTCCCCTCCAGACGCGAAATCATCAGCCGCTGCTGCGGCTGGCTCTCTGCGCCGGTGAGACTCCTCTCTATGCGGCCTGTGATGCGATACGGCTCCCCGGAGCCGGCCTTGAGGGTGTTGGAGCCCCTGAAGGCCACCGCGTCGAAAGCATCGCTCGAAGGACAGTAGCAGGCCTGGACATAAGTCTGCCGCGACCCGTCGGCGGACGACATCAGATAGCTGAAGCCGAACCAGTCCGCGCCCTTGATGCGGAAGCTG
>CAVGPE010000114.1:0-4651 GCA_963631065.1 Ruminococcus bicirculans (ex Wegman et al. 2014) | reverse complement strand
TTTCAAGCCGATCCAGCCGCCTTTCGACCTCTTCCGACACCTCGGGCATAAGCTCTCTCAAAGGCCCGTAATCGCGCCAGAAAACGGCATAGTGCAAGGCTCTCTTGTACGGCTCGACCTCGCGGGAATAGAGGTAGTTACTGCCGTTGTTTCCGAAACTCCAGCAGCAGCGCACGTACCCGTCCGTATCCTTCAGCCGGAAGAACTCCTCACGGCTTATCCACCGCCCCTCTCCCCGGTACTTGCCGGAAACCGCGTCACGAAACGCCTGTGGGACAATTCCGCAGATGTCATTAGCGATGTATCTGTCCCATCTCCCCGAGAGCATAGCCGCGTGCGTCACCGCGCAGCCGCCGCAGAACAAGTCCACCAGAGTACCTGCGGACGGAAGATGCTCCACCACCCACGGGGCGATGGTGTTCTTGCTTCCCTTGTATGACAGTCCGTAATTCATCACGATTTGATTTTATCCTTGCTGACCTTTACCAGCCGGCCCTCCATCTCCTGCCTCGCGGCCTTTCTGCGTATCTCCGCGCCGTCCTTTTCCGCGTTCTCGACCGCAAACTCCAGCCCCCTGCGGAACGAATCATCGATGGCGGCGAGGTAGGACAATGCGCCGCAGAGTACGTACTTGCTCCCCTTGTCGTCCGCGTGGAGGCTTACCATCGTCCTTCCGTCCCTGCGGCGGATGACTCCGAGGATGATGTCCTTTTCGTCTATTTCCATAATTATCTTAATATCAATTAATCCATTTTATCACCGTGTCACCCTTATAGCCTTTCTCCCATATGAACCAGGCATAACAAACCGCGCTGCCCTTGCCGTCGAACGCCCCGTTCATTGCGCATTTGAGACGCGAGCTTGACACATACACCGTTTTGGGAGGGTACGAGAGGAAGAACTGTTTCCTTTCCTTGCCCTCCAGAAAGAGCAGCTTCAGGAACATCGCCACCTTGTGGCCGTCCGTCACCGTCTGCAACGCCCGCTGAACGAACTCCAGTGCGTAGCGATAGGGCGGGTTCGTGACGATGTCACCGTCCCATTCCTCAGTCCCCATGCCGAGGAAGTCGAGAACCTCGTTGCCGCACCTGTCCACGATGTCGGACGCCCTCACCTCATAGCCGTGTCCGGCAAAGACATCGGCCAGATGCCGCTCGCCGCAGGCGCACTCCCATATCTTCGGAGAGAACTTCTCCACCCGCAACAGCAACTCCGCCGCTTTCGGGTCGGTCGCGTAGTAGTCATAATCGGCCCTGTCGTGCGCGACGTGCGATGAAGCTCCCAGAAACTTGAAGATGCTGTTCCCGTTTCCCGTCCAGTCCCTTTTTGCGTCTTTCTCCATATCACTCCAACCCTTTCCCGTAGTTGGCAATCAGCAAGGCGTCGGCGTTCTTCAGCGTCACCCTCTCCGAGGGGAACATCTGCTGCGCCAGACCCTTCAGCCTGTTCTTCCACTCCCGCTTCTCGTACTGCGAGGACTTCCCCAGAGAGTTGGAGTACGACCTCTGCCACTTCTGCGGCGTGACCTTGACCGTGCGGATGCCGAGGGCATACAACGCCATCTCCAGATGTCCATTATGTCTTGCGAACACCGCCGTGGCCTTCGACGACTGCCCCGGCAGGCCGTGGCCTACGTCCTCCAAGACCGCAAGAACCTCGTCTCCGTACTTTCCCTTGATGTCCTTGAAGAGGTTGTAGATGTCCGGATAGGTCTCCGGCATATTGTGAATCTCCGTGGCCGTCCCAAGCACCGCCACGCCCCCGGCGTTCCCCGGGTCTATTCCGATTATAATTCTTCCCATTTCCGTATGCTTTTTCTGTGCACTATCGAATACTTGCCGCTGTCAAGGCGTATTATGTAGGTGTCCGGCATTGTGAATCTGCTCTCCACTATTCCCGACACCTCTCCGTTCAGAGCCTCCCACCATACGCGGTATCGCTTCCCCTCCTCCACGTCAGTTCTTTTCCCGCATCTTCTTCACATAGTCGGCGTATCCCTGCCTGTACTTCAGCGTGGTCTCGCGGAGGTTCTCGATATACTTCTTCTCCGCCTTTCCCGTCGGATCCTGCGCGAGAAAATGCACCGTAACCGCAAAAAGGACATCGAGCGCCCTCTGGTCGCCCTTCATCACCGTTTTCGTGATGTAGTCGTGCAGTGCTATCACCGCTGCGTCGCTGTCAGGGCAGGACACTTGAATTTCACCCCTTTCATCCTTGGACACTTTGAGTAATGTCTTCATACTTTTTGATTTTTGAAATTAGGCCGTTTCTGCGCGGTTATGGACTTTGGGTGAGTAATCTACCCTAAATATCCTTCATCGCCGCAGAATCGGCTGAAATTGCCGTTTTTCGTCAGAATAGCGTGGTCTGCTCCGGCTCGTCCAGCAGAAGCGACTTGAATATCCCCCAGACGAGAACGTCGACCACTATGGAATTCCCCGCCAGCTTGTAGCACTGGCTGTCCGAAACCCTCTCGCGCATCTTTCTGATGCTCTCATCATTCACTGCCATAGCCCGCAAACATTCCGTCGGGGTGAGCTTTCTGATTCTGTACCTCTTTGCCATAAATTCCTGTATTCTTATCCGCCCCTCCGCTATCACCGTAGGGGCGACGTTGTCCGGGTTGATGAACTGCGCCTCCGACACTCCGGCCTGCCCCCCCCCTATTTTGGAAGCCCCGGATGTTGCCGTTCGGAAGCATCTTGAAACGTATCCTGTCCTTTCTACTGCTCATATTCCTCGATTATCTTCCAGCCGTTGCGCGGTGCGGAGTTTCCGAACTGCGGAGTGACCGTCCCGATTGTCCCGTCCCCGTGCAGGTTCGCGTTGTAGTCATCCAGCAGGATTATCCTGCCTCGCATCTCCAATAGCAGTATGTCCTTCGTCACCATTGTCGTTATCGCTCCGATGATGCCCCCTCCGTCCACGCAGGGAATCTTCCCGCCGCTGAACTTCGCTCCCTTGTCACCGTGCAGATGTCTGCGGAGCTTCTCCTCCTCGCTTCTCTGCCGTTTCAGTATCATCGTACTCTTCATACATCAGTATGTTCGTGTCCTTTCCCCCGTTGGTCAGAATGGTAGGGGATACCCCCCCCACCAATAGACCCTCCGGGCGGAATCTATCCTCCCGTTGTCAAGCATCCCCATCATCAGGCATTTGTCGCTCTTCTTCATAGACCAATACATTGTAGTGGAAGCAGGTTGTTATCGCAGGGGCTACCCCTCCCCACCAGTATATCCGGTGTTCAAGGCTCGGCTGCTTCCCATCCACCTTGCTGTTCACGCATATCGTCTCGTCCGTCTTCATAAATCTCAATGACCATCTGCACCCTGTCAGGCATCGGGTTGGCGGTTATGGTGAAGGCGTAATCCCTTATCGAGAAGCCGCCCCCCCCCTGTCACCCACTCTCTGAATCATTCTATATTTCTTCTTCATATCCCTCGTAATAGCATATGGTTCCTCCGCAGGTTATGGTCGGCACGATGTTACCTCCTCCCTGAACGCGTCCACGGCGTAGTCTGCTCGTCGGATAACTCATATCGAAGCATCCGCCTACGGGACATTCAATGTAGCCCCTCTTCGTTGCTTGCGGTATCGGAATCGGCTTTATCATACACTTCCATAAGAAAATGGTTGTTGTCCCCGAAAGTCCTTGTGGTGATAGTGAATGACACATCCCCCGTGAGGACTTGGTTGTTGTACCCGTCCAGAAGGTATCGCCCCTCCTAACCGCATTTCAAGCGCCTTGCGGAACACCATTCTCAATCTCTTGTTCATCATACTCTATCTCTTCCAGAACTCCCGTGCAGGGGTAGTATCCGCCCCCCCCCGTCATACTTTTCAGATACGCCCTCGCCTCGTACCTCGTCACTATCGCGAAGGCGTTTCCGTCAGCGGTCACGTTCAGCGGTTTCAGCGTCCTCTTCATCATCGTATTCCTCCATTACTCCGGTTGCGGAGAAGCCGTCCCTTGCCCCCCCCCCATAGCCCTTGTGAGGTTGCGGAACCGGAACTTCCAGTATCCCGCCGGGATGGTCTTCGCGTTGCCATCCGCATCGGTGTTAATCGGCCTCCTCCTCATCGAAAAGGCCCTCCTCCATCTCGTCCGGATAGTTCTCATCAAGCACCACCGGCTTCTCCTTGCGGTACTTCTCCTTGACATCCTCCGGAATCTCTATGTCGTACTGCGCGAGAGTTTCGTCTGGAAGCTGCGCGAGAAACGCCTGCACCTTCCCGTCGTCGAGGTAATACTTCTCGTTCACCTTGTCCTCCAGCAAGTCCACCAGACGCTTCTCCAGCTTGAACGGCTTTCCGAACTCGAACCGCCCGTCAAGCAGCGACACGAGGAATATCCGCTCCCGGTTCTGCGGCACGCCGTAGTCCTTCGCGTTGAGAACCTTCGCGTAGTTGGTGTAGCCGAACTTCTCAAGCTCGCTCTGCCAGAGGTTGAACATCCCCACGAACTTTTTTGAGACCATAGCCCGCACGTTCTCAAGAATGGCCATCCTCGGACGCTTGACCCTCAATGCGTCGCGGACGTTCCAGATGATGCTTGACCTTGTTCCGCTGCCCTCCGCGAAGCCGTGCTGCAATCCCGCCTGCGAAATCGACTGGCAGTTGTGGACTATGAATCTGTTGGCGGTGTAGGAGT
>CAVGPE010000113.1:0-4677 GCA_963631065.1 Ruminococcus bicirculans (ex Wegman et al. 2014) | reverse complement strand
CCCTATCCCTCATTCCGAGGGTCTTGAGGGTGCCGATGGTGGAGATGTTGCGGAAGAGCAGAATCAGCAGTCCGGAAACCATATTGAACCCCGCGACGACCGTCATCAGAATGAGGATCGCGACGACGTTGTAGTCTATCAGGTCCAGCCAGTCGAAGAACTGCGGGAATCTCTCGGCTGCCGAAAGGGCTCCGAGTCCGTTCTCCTCATCGAGGGAGCTTGCGGAAACGATGCCTCCGACCTCGCGCGTCACTTCTTTCATCGCCTTGCGGTCTCTGAAAGACGGCTTCAGCTGAACTTCGATGGCCGAAGCCTCGCAGTCGCTCCAGCCGTTTATCTTGCGCAAATCCGCCGCGCTTGTCAGTATGATGAGGCTCTCGTCGCTGTCGAGCAGGCTTTCGTAAATTTCGATCACTCGGAAGTCTCCGGTCTTGATCCTGTCCGAAATGAACCAGGAGCGGAGCTCGTCTCCGACCCGGATTCCGAGTTTCGAAGAGAGAGCTGACGGCACTCTCGCCCCCATCCGGACGGTGTCGGCATCGGTGCCCTTGAACAGGACTCCCCGGATTTCATCGCCTTTGCGGATTATTCCGCTCCGGCAGATTATCGGAGTCAGACTTTCCACTCCGCGCACGGCTTTGACGCTTTCCGCGAACGAGGGTGCGGAGGGGACGGGGTCGGAGGCTCCGAAGAAATTTCCTCCCCTGTCTGAAATCAGGATGTCGCCGGCGATGGCCGCCGCTCCTTGGCGTATCTCACGGCTGAACCCCTCGGCTATGCAGACCGAAAGGATGATGATAAAGAAAGAGATGGCTGTCGCTGCGACAGCCACCCTTCCCTTGAATCGAAGTCGTCCGGCTATGAAGCCTTCGGCTTTCATATGGTTTACCAGATGATTACCCTTTCGCTCTCGGGCCTCCACATCGGGTCTCCCTCCTTGATGCCGAAGGCGTCAAAGAAAGTCTTGAAGTTGCGCACGGCCACGTTGACCCTGTTCTCCGCGAGGGAGTGTACGTCGAGCTTCGTCAGGCGCGCCTTCTCCTCGTCGGTGGCGTTCTGCGCCCAGAGGTGCGCGTAGCCGATATAGAAGCGCTGGTCGACGTTGAGACCGTCAATGTCGGACACCGGCTTGTCTCCTATCTTGTTGTGGAGCGCGGTATAGGCTATGCTGAGTCCGCCGTGGTCGGCGATGTTCTCCCCGAGGGAGAGCTCTCCGTTGGCGTGCACTCCCGGCAGGATCTCCACTTCGCTGTACTGGTCAACGAGGACGGCTGTCTTGGCCTTGAATGCGGCTTCGTCCTCGGGACGCCACCAGTTGTTCATGTTGCCGTTCTTGTCGAAGAGCCTTCCCTGGTCATCGAATCCGTGGGTCATTTCGTGTCCGATTACCACTCCGATGGCTCCGTAGTTGACCGCATCGTCAGCGTCGGCGTTGAAGAACGGCGGCTGGAGAATGGCTGCAGGGAAGCAGATTTCGTTGGTCGTCGGGTTATAGTAGGCGTTGACGGTCTGAGGGGTCATCCCCCATTCGCTGCGGTCCGTCTTCTTGCCGAGCTTGCCGAGGTTGTCCTGCACGTACCATGCGCTCGCGGCAAGGAGGTTCTCAAGATAGCTCGCCTTCGGATCCACTGAGAGCGTGCTGTAGTCCTTCCACTTGTCCGGGTAACCGATCTTCACGGTGAATCCGGCAAGCTTCTCGCGGGCGTAGGCCTTGGTGCTGTCAGACATCCATTCGAGCTGGTCAATATGCTGGCCCAGAGATACTTGAAGCTGCTTTACGAGATCGAGCACCTGATTTTTGTAGGACTCCGGGAAATATTTCTTGACGTACATCTGGCCCACCGCTTCGCCGAGAATGCTGTTCGGCACGCTCATGGCGCGCTTCCAGCGTGGCTTCTGCTCGGTGACGCCGCTCATCTGCGTGCTGAAGAAGTCGAAGTTCGCGGCATAGAAGTCATCCGAGAGGGCTGAGGCCGAGCTGCTGATGAACTGTCCTGCGACGTAGTCCTTCAGGGCATCGAGAGAAGAGCCCGTCCAGATTTTGGAGAATCCCTTGAAGTAGGAAGGGTGCTGTACGATGACCATCCCCGGATCTGCGATGCCGAGGCCTTTGAAGAAGGCGGCAAAGCCGAATCCCGGGTATTCCTTATCTATCTTCTCCACGCTCATCGGATTGTACTGCTTGGTGTAGTCGCGCTGTTCGACGCTTGTCCAGGACACCTGCGCGAGCTTGTCCTCTATGGCGAGGGCGTTGTCAGCCCTTTTGTCGGCATTGTCCAGGCCGCTGAGGGTGAAGAGCTTGGCGAGCATGTCGCGATAGCCCTTCTTGAGAGCTTCGTTGCTCTTCTCTACGTAGTAGTCTCGGTCTCCCATGCCAAGTCCGTCCTGACCGAGGTAGAGCACCTGACTGTCGCTGTCCATCAGGTCGGCCTCCACTCCGGTCCCGAAGAATCCGCCTTCGCCGTATTTGTTCAGCTCGGCTATCTCGGCGGCGAGAGCCGCCTTGTCGGCGGCAGAGTAGATGGCGTCAAGATATTTCTTGAGCGGTGCGGCCCCTTCGGCGTTGAGCCTCGTGGAGTCAAGCCCCTGCTTGTAGAGATCGACTATTTTCTGGTCGGTGGTGCCGCTCTCCGGTGACATCGTCGCCATCTCGGCGAAGAGGTCGTTGAGGCGCGTCACATTATTCTCGCGCAGCACGTCGAACGAGCCGAAGCGCGCATATTCGGGCTTGAGCGGATTCTTGGCTATCCATCCGCCGTTGGCGTATCTGAAAAAATCAGTCCCCGGGGCCACACTGAGGTCCATATCGCTCAAATCGATGGCCGGAACTTTCTCTCCCTTGGGCTGGCAGGAGAATGCCAGCATCATCGCAGGAATCATAAACACTAATAACTTTTTCATCACTTATATATGAATTTAATCTGAAATCGCTCATCGCACATTCTCTGCGAAGTTACGGAAAATCGGGACAAATACGCAGGAATTCCACGTAAATGTCCATAACGCTGTTGACATAGGCGACTGTTTCGACACCTTTGAACGGCCCGAGCTTTACGGCGCCGCTGTCCGAGACGGCCTCCCCGTTCATCTCCGGTATCACGCTGACGACATTGTCCCAGTGCGAGACGTCCACTTCCCTCAGCCTTGCCAGCCGGAGTATGTCATCGACTCTTCCCGCACCGGCGTTATAGGCGGCAAGGGCGTATTTGTACCTCTCAGTATCGTCCGCGCCCACATTGCGGTACTTGCGCACGAGGGAGCCGAGCAGCTGCGCCCCGCCCCGGATATTCTCTTCAGGGGAGAGCGGGTCGCTCACGCCGTAGTGTTCCGCGGTCTTGGGCATCATCTGCATCAGTCCGCGGGCCCCGCGTCTGGACTTCGCCTCGATATGGAAGCGGGATTCCTGATAGATGACGGCGGCCAGCAGCCTCCAGTCCCAGCCGAGCGAGTCGGCGTGTACGCGGATGAGGCTGTCGTAGGGGCTGATGCAGTCCCTTCTTCTGCTGCGGAAAGCGTCGTAGCGCTTCAGGTAACTGTCTCTGACCTCATCGTGTTCCGCGCTCCCGTGCCATTCGGAGAGCCAGCGGTTGACATCTTTCATATTGCCGTGGTCGTCGTGCCGCATAAGCCACACGCAGAGGCTGTCCACCGGAGTCGATACGAGTACGCTGTCCGTATCCTGGCCGTCCTCCATCGGCACCACCACGATATCCACCTTCCCCGCCTTGAGCGAGTCAATCCACGAGACATTCTCTTCCGTGACGCTTATCTCAATAGTCTGACCATTGCTTCTGGCGTAACGCTCAAGCAGATAGTAGTTGTATCCCACGACAAGGGCCTTCCTGCCGCCGCTCATCCTGTCGAGTTCCAGTATGCCGCGTATGTGGGTGCGGAGAGGCCTCTCCGCAGCTTCCCTCCGGAACAGGGATGCGGCGAAAGACCCGGCGATCAGTATGCCGGTCAATATCAGTACGACGATGGCCGAAGTGTCTCTATTTGCCATATCTTCTGCTGCTTCCCTCTGCCGGCGGCCTGCCCGTAGGCTGGGTATAGAACGGCCAGAATATGCCGAACTTGAGGCCGTCCGTCCCGGATGACGTGACCACGTGCCGGTCGGCGCTGAAATAGTCGTGCTTGTCCAGAGGCCATCCTCCTCCGGCGTTCTGGTACTTGACGAATATGCAGGCCCTCTTCCACTGCATATTGATGAAGATGTCGAAATACGGCCCGTTGGTATATTCGCGCTCCGTCTGGTTGTAGAAGACCCCGAGGTTGGGATTCCAAGACGGGGAGTTCCAGGAAGTATTGTAGAACGCGTTGGCTCCGAGCTGCATTTTCAACACCTTCTGCACAGTGAACTGCAGGTAGTAGCGCAGATTCAGCGCTGCTGCGGGCAGCGGCACCGCTTCGGGATTGGAGGAATACTGGAGCAGCACCCTGTTGTCAAGATGCAGCGGCCCCAGCACGAAGTCCTTGCGCAGCGAGGCGGACAGTATGCTCATAGCCTCCCCGTTCTGACGGATAATCCCCTCTGAGTCATAGTAGATGTTGTTGCTCAGCAGGGCGTAGCCCACGGAGGCGTATGCGTTCCATCGCGGGATGTCGACACTCCCGGAGAGTTTCGTGGTGGGAATCTTGTCGAAACTGTTGTCCCAGCTGAAGTGGTTGGCGTTAATG
>CAVGPE010000112.1:0-4856 GCA_963631065.1 Ruminococcus bicirculans (ex Wegman et al. 2014) | reverse complement strand
TGGTGGCCGCCGTCACCGTGACGCTGCTGCTCTCGCTCCTCCTCAGAGGGGAGGGAGTGGACTGCTGCGAAGGCTGCGAGATGCGCTCCGCAGAGCGCTGCAGGCACTGCGTGTACAACAAGGAGCAATAGCTATGGACTTGTACAGAAACAACGGATATATGAAAACGGGCGCGTATCGCGGCTTCCGCTATATGGTGTCGGTGCGCAACCATATCCCCTGCTGCTACGTGGAGATTCCGAAGGGGCTGCGGAGACTCCTCGATGACCGTCCGGACATCATCGATGTCCACGGCGGCATCTCCTTCACCGGAGGGCTCGGCAATGTCAGCGGCTTCTGGGCGGGCTGGAACTACGGACACGAGGGGGATCACATCAAGGGTGTCCAGAACGGCATCCAATGGACGGAGGATGACCTCGACGCGCACTGCAAGGCGGCGATAATCCAAATGGAGAAGATGTTATGAGAAAGGAGCTGGCACGCAAGTACCTCAAGGCGCACAATATGGTCGCGACGAAGGGGACGCATCTGACGCAGGTGTTTCTGCCGTACATCATAATGGACTATGCCCGCGAGCTGTTCGACCACAGCATCGCCCTGCTGCCTCTCCGGCATATGGCGAAGAAGCACCGCAGCGAGATGAAGAAGGTCTATCACGAGTTCTGCAAGGACTTCTTCCGTCCGTTCACGAAGGAGGAGCAGGGGGAGATTATAGACAGCTTCGACGGCTTCGAGGCGTTCATAGCGGACGATATGACCCTCACGAAAGTGGCGGTGAGCAACGCGATAGACTTCCTCGACTTCGACTTGCAGATGACTATGGCGGACATCTTCCTCACGCAGATAACGGCGCAGTGCGCGGGCATCGTCTACTTCCATCTGATGAACCCCAATCTGCCGGAGGGGCTGAGGCACAATCAGTACATAGACAACTACGAGAGGCTCACGATGCTGGTCGGCAACGAGTATTACAAGTCCACGGGGAACAGGAGGAAGATAGAGACGAACTCGATACCCGATTTGGACGCGGCTCTGGAGCGGCTGGCGACGAAGATGACTGAATTCAACGAAAGGATATGAGTATGGATACGATAGGAGACAGGCTCGCGCTCCACATCAAGGAGGCGGGGGGCGGTGAAGGTGACGGCGGTGACTCCGGACGGAGTGAACTGCGTGGTCAGGGGTGACAGGAAGCTGGCGCAAGACATAGGGCTTGCGCTGCGGGACTATTTCAGAAGAGCTTACGATAAAACACGATAGAAGAATGAAAGAGTACATCAACAAAGTAGAGCTGTGCGGGTGCATAGGCAGCGTGCGCGCTGACGAAAGGATGGGGATTGCGCGCTTCGCCCTCGCCACGAACAGGGTGTACAAGGACGCGGACAATACCCCGGTCATAGAGACCACCTGGCACACGGTGTGCGTGCGCGATGTGATAGTGGACTTCGCCCTTCTGGAGAAGGGACGCGCCGTCCATCTGACGGGATTCCTCCGCAATCATAAGTACACGGATTTGAACAACAACGAGACCACGTCCGTGGAGATAGTGGCCACAAAATGCGAAGCGGAATGAGATGCACTGACCTTCAAGTCAACGACTGGGTCTATCTGTCCGAGAAGTCAAGGTACCCGATGCGGGTGACGGAGATAGACAAATATAATTGCCTTCTGGACTTCGAGGGCAACGAGGCCGACCCTTTTGAAGGCTTCTTCGACGAGAACGGGATTGTGCCGATAATTCTTACCAGCGAGATATTGTCGCTCAACGGATGGGTGTATGATGAGGAAGACTGTTACTGGTCAAGTCTTAAAACCCACAAAGTGGCAATCGAAGCATCCCTGACGAAAGGCGAAATCGTTTATTGCACTTATGAAGGCGAATTGACGCTGACATATGTCCACGAACTTCAGCACCTGCTGCGGCTCAACGGGCTTCACGATATGGCGGACAACTTCAAAATCAAATAGGTATGGAAATCAGAAAGGTAATTGAGGTAATCCCCGATTCCTGCCCTCACGACGGGCCTGGCAACTGTGCGGGATGCGAACACTGCGACGGAATTCAGTTCTACGACTGGGATAACATTACAGTGAACTGTCTTTTGGAGGAGGAATCATAACAAAGCGAATTATGTACACGAGAAAAGAAACCATAGAGGAGATAAATAAGCTCTACGGAGAAATCGACAAGGTACAGGATGAGATACTCGCCGCAAGACTTGAGAAGGATTCCGAAAAAGAACTGAAAGCTCTGCGACAGATGGAGAGCCTCGCGATAGGAGTGCAGCAGGACTTGACGGTCATCCGCGACTATCTCGAAGCGCATCCGTCCACGGCGGACATCGAGCGGATAGTGAATCTTGCGGACGACTTCATCACCGAGGCGAAGATTCGGGGATGGAGCGAGGAGGAGTATTACAATAGAATTTTGGAAGAATATGAAAATCAGAATCAAAAAACTCACTGACGATGCGGCGATGCCGAAGAAGGCGCATCCGACTGACGCGGGGTTCGACCTGTACGCATCCGCAGATGTGACTGTTCCGGCGAGGGGCAGGGTTATCATTCCGACCGACATCGCAATGGAGATTCCGGAGGGGTGTTTCGGTCTGGTATCGGGCAGGAGTGGGCTGACCACCCGTGAATCTCTTATCGTGCAGGTGGGCATCATCGATTCCCATTACCGCAACGGCATAGGGATAATAATGTTCAGCCAAAGGGACGATGACTTCACGATAGCGAAAGGTACGCGCAGTGCGCAGCTGCTGATTCTCCCGCTCGCAGAGGTGGAGGGATTTGTGGAGGCAGACGAACTCACGGAGACGGACAGAGGAACGGGAGGATACGGAAGCACGGGGAGGTAGAGTATGGGATACAGAACATTGGATTTGTCAAAGCAGCCGAGCAGGCTCACGGAGACGATAGGGGTGACGGGCAAGGTTATGAGCTTCAACCGGGCGGTGGCCGCGAAGATGGGAATCACATCCGAGAGCAAGGTGTCGGTATTGGTGGATGACAACGGCTTCCTCGCGATAGCCGTCCTCGACAAGGACTCCCCCACCGGGAAGCGGCTTTGTATGAAGAACGGCTCCCGCTCCCTCGTCTGCGCGAAGCTCATCAGGTGCCTCACGCCGGGGCGGTATCACATCACTGGCAGGGACGGGGCTTTCTGGCTCACGGACATCAGATACAACGAGAAATGACAATCAAGGAAATGGCGGACGCGTACATAGGCTATCCGCCGGAAATGGATGAAAGCTATGCCACCACCGGGGCGAGGAAAGCCTACGAGCAGGGAGCAAAAGATATGATTGACAAGGCTTACGACTGGTGGAGCAAGGTCTATCTTATGGGAGAGCCGGACTGCTATCACCAGTTCAAGAAAGCAATGGAGGAATAGGGTATGGCGGGAAATCTCACTTTGACGATAACGCTCAGAGACAACGACATCCATTTTGATTGCGCCGCGGAAACGGGAGACCCGGTCAGTCCGTCCGACGTCGTGGGCGTGCTTGAGATGTGCAAGATGATGGTGTACGAGGACAGGGCTGCGCTCGCCGTTCGGAGCGGCGTGGCGGAGCCAAGCCCCTTTGAGAAGAGGCGGGCCCGGATAGAGGGCGCGAGGAAGGTCTGTCTCGCGGACGAGCCGCTCTCCGTCCGCGCCGTGAACGTCCTGCGGGCGCACGGCATCACAACCCAGGATGACCTGCTGCGGTACACGAAAAGGTCGCTCCGGGAGTTCCGCAACCTCGGAAGAAGGACTCTTGACGTGATTCTACGCTATGCCGAGTCGCGCCGGGACGAGGTGGGCAGGCTCGCACCGATATGGTACGAACGCAGAAGCCTCCTCGCCTCGCTGTCGGACCTCAGCGATTATCGGAAGTTCGACACCAGGCAGGAGATGCTTGACTGGATAGCCCGGGAGAACAGACGCATCAGGGAAGAGGAGACGGGGCGTGACGGCGTTAGCGCGAATGATACTAAAGACACGGACATATGATGAACGAAGTCAAGGCGGAGGCCCTCATGAAGGCCTACAACAAGAAATACAGCCCGAAAGTGTCGCTGGACGATGTGAAGCATCATCTGCATACGCACGCGTACCGCAATATGACACCGGAGTTCGCGGCCACCATTATGCACAAATACTTTTACGAATTATGTGGATAGCAAGAGACAAAAGTGGCCGGGTAAATGCATTCACGTACCAGCCGAGAAAGGTTGAGGCGGAGGGGATTTTCGTTTGTGATGACGTTTTCGAAGAGGACGGGAATACGGTAATGGTGCTATTGCCTTTCGACTTCCCGGAAATCACTTGGGAGAACTCCCCGGTGGAGGTAGCCCATCTGCCGGCAGCCGACCCGGAGCGGCCTCTCATATGCACCCCCTGCAGTCAGTGTCTGTATTTCGCTCCGGAATACAACCAGTGTACACAGTTTAAGGATATGGAGAAAAAGCCGTGTATGTATTTCGGGATGGCAGACGCTACCATATCCACGGTGGATTTTGCCGGTGTTCGCAACACTAAAGCCACGGAAATATGAGATACACACACGACAACCCTTTGAGGGTGATGACGCTCTGTTCCGGCTATGACAGTCAGTGTCTCGCTCTGGACAGGATTAAGGAGCTGAATCCGGAGTTCGACTACGACCTTGTGGCGTGGTCGGAGATAGACAAGTACGCGATTGAGGCGCACAATGCGCTCTTCCCGCAGTGGGCGGACCGCAACCTCGGCGATATGACGAAGATAGACTGGGAGAAAGTCCCGGACTTCGATCTGCTGTTTTACAGCACGCCTTGCTTTGTGGCGGGGACGAAAGTCCTCACCAAAGAAGGGGAAAAGAACATTGAGG
>CAVGPE010000111.1:0-5121 GCA_963631065.1 Ruminococcus bicirculans (ex Wegman et al. 2014) | reverse complement strand
CCGACAACAAGGAGAATATGCAGAAGGCTCTCGAATGGATCAAGGGCATCTGCGCCGTACCGGAAGTCGGGACCGTATATCACGGCAAGGTCGTCTCCATCCTTGAGTTCGGCGCGTTCGTGGAGATTCTTCCGGGCAAGGAGGGACTTCTGCACGTATCCGAAATCGCGTGGAACAAGACCGAGAATGTCGAGGATGTCCTCAAGGTCGGCGACGAGATTGATGTCAAGCTGCTTGAGGTCGATGCCAAGACCGGCAAGATGCGTCTCTCTATGAGGGCTCTGACCGAGAAGCCTGAGGGCTACGTGGAGCCTGAGCGCAGGCCTCGCGGAGGCAACGGCAGGGGAGACCGCCGCGATGACCGCAGAGGAGGACGCGACGAGCGCAGAGGCTCAGACCGCCGTGACCGCCGTGACGACCGCAGGGGAGACCGTCGCGATGACCGTCCGCGCCGCAGCGGAGGCCCTCGCACCGACGCCCCGGCCCCTCAGACCGACGACTACAGGGAGCCTGTGGACGAGGTGTTTTAGCCTGCCCCTCCCTATAATATAGAGAAGAGGATGACCGGAAACGGTCATCCTCTCTTTTTGTAGTGCAGCGGTAACTCCTACTGAATCGGGAACAGGTAGAACTTGCGTCCCGGCTTGAAGTCCACCATCCACTGGTCGAAGACTATATGGTCATCGACTGCGCCGAGCGACAGCGTATGGCCGCCTTCTCCCAGCGTAAGCGGAATCTCCACCACCGCCTGTCCGCGCATCACATTCTTCTTCCACCTCTCGCTGCGGAACGGCTCCTTGATCGAGAAGATTTGAGCCTCGCCGCCGTCCACCGACACCGAGAAGCGTATGTCCCCCCTGTCGTTGGCCTGAGTCGGGATAAGCGCGACCCTCAGCACCGCTTCTCCGGAGGAGTTGAGGCTGAAGCTGTAGTCCAGCCGGCCTCCCTTCGCCACAGGGACGGCATTGCCGCTGTGTCCGAGATTCTGCACCGGAGTGACATCGATGCTCGACGCACTGTAGTCGCAGGCGTTGAACGCCGCATATTCCTTTCCGCTTGATGCGAGTTCTCCGGCCTTCCATTCCGAGGCATATTCCCCCCACTGCACGCACTCGGCATCGGTGAGCGCGACAGGAAGCACAGGCGCACGGAACACATAGAGGTCACGCGGCCTGTCGGACATCATCCCGCGCCACCTGCCTCCGGCAAGTTCCTCATTGTAGAAGCGGGTAAGGCTGCGTATCCTCTGGTATGCGGTCTGGCTGCGGGCTGCGGCTGCAAGCATCACCGTATCGGTGTCCCACACTCCCGGGGCATAGGTGGTACGCGTCCGCTGACGCGACTTCTGCGCATAGAGCATCTTCTCCGCCATAGCAGCGGTGGCTTCGACAGGATAGACTATCCCGGCGAAATAAGCGTCGCGGCTTCTCTCCGGGACAAGCTTCTCCGCCTCCCTCACCTCCGACACCAGAGCGCGGAACGCATCCACATACCTCTGCGCCTCATCCCCGAACTCACTGAAACTGAACTCAGTATTAGACACCTGCGAGAGACCTCCCGGGTATCTGCTCTTGTCGGAGAGCTCCACCTGGCTCCATCCCATAAACTCCGGCCTTCTCATCGAGGCGAGCCGGTAGAATTCAGGCATCACCTCAGAGAGCCGCTGCGCGACCGCGCTTCCGTACTCCCTCTCCAGCCAGGAGACAAGGTGGGAATTGATATTCCGAGGCCCTGTGAAATCCACATCCCACGCCATATCCAGGAAGAACTCCAGGTCATATGCCGCCACCTTCGGGTCGTGTACGTTGACCACCCAGAGTTTGCGGACATTATGGTCGTAGGCCTGGCGCATCTCGTTGTATATCAGCCCCGGCTGTGTGGTGCTGAGCCACAGGCAGTCGTGAGGCCTCCCGGCGTAGCTCAGGTGATAATACACCCCGGCCCCTCCGCTGCGCTTCTGCTGCTCCGCGTCGCTCAGGCGGGTCATATAGCCGTAGTTGTCGTCACACCACACTATCGTGACATCCTCAGGCACCTTCAGCCCGTTCTCCATTATCTCCAGCACCTCCTTGTACGGCATAAACATCTGCGGGATGCGGCTCAGGTCCCTGCCCGTATATCTGCGCAGCAGCTCCCTCTGGTCGTCGATCACCCTCTGCAGCGCGACCGTCTTCTCCTCCAGCGTCTTCACCCCCTCCATCGAACCGTCGTGGATGCCGCGCATCCCTATGGTATAGAGTCCGTTATGACCCTTCATCTCCACCAGCCGCTCCGTCCAGTAGTCCTTGACGGCCTGGGTGTTGGTAATATAGTTGTAGCGTCCGCGCTCCGCGACGTCCCACTCCGCGACATTGTTGCGCAGCAGCGGTTCGCAGTGCGAAGTCCCGACGAATATCCCGCAGGAGTCGGCCGCTTCCTTCGCTCCCGGCACCTTGAAGAACGCCGTCGTATTGTTGTGCATCCCCGGCCATATCGTATTGGCCCTCAGACGCAGCAGCAGACGGAAGAGTTCGCGGTAGGTGTCGGCGCTGATGGTTTCCGGATTGTCCTGAGGGGAGAACGTCATAGTACTCCACGGGCGGAAGCTCCAGTCCTCGTCGTTGAGGAAGAATCCCCGGTATTCCACCGAAGGGTGCTGGAATGTGCTGAACCCCTCCGGAAGCTCAAGGGAGGAACGCTTCTCCGGGCGGGAATCTCCCCACCATATCCACGGCGAGACTCCGGCCAGACGGGAGACTTCCAGCGCTCCGTATGCCGTGCCGCGTCCGTCTGAACCCACCACGATGATCTGTGAGCCGTGCGTCCCGACATAGAACGCTTCCTTCACGAATCCCAGAGAGTCGGCCACATCCGACGGGACTCCGAGCCTGCGGAGATTGGCCTTTTCGCGGTCATATTGTATGATTCTTATAGCGGCGCTGCCGGGAGCTGCCCGGCGCGGGGTCATATCCGTAACTTCCTCCAGGTCTGCGCTGAGCATATCAACGGCAACACCGACCACCGGGTCGGCGTTGCGTGATACGGAGAGGCTGACAGGAGAAACTCCGTTGAACCACAGGAACGCCAATACTATCAGCGCACCCATATTATGCCACTTTTACCTTGAAGATAGCCTTGTGAATCGTACCTTCCCCGATGAGCGGGGCGTGAGCGGTGTCAGGGTCGAAGACAATCTTCTCCCCGGCGTTGACGCTGACCGTCTTCCAGTCCTTGTCCTTGTAGAAGAGTATGTCCTTCTCCCGGTTGAATTCTCCGTCGGCTTCGCGGCACTCGCCGCGCGGCTTCACTCCGAAGCTCTCGCCCTTGGAGAGCGGCACCTGGATGTCGATATAGACATCGTGCACTTCGAGACGGGCCTGCTCCGGGGTCTTCATCTGCGAATCGACGATGTTCACATAGAGATTGTCTCCGTCGATTACGTGCTTTCCGTTCTCAAGCGCGGCGAGGTCGGTGGCCGCCATATACTCGAGAGCCTTGAGGTAGTTGGGATTTTTCTCGTAGTTCATTGTGTCAGAAGTTAAAATAATTCTTTGCGTTGTTGTATGAGATGTCTTCGACCATCCGGCCTATCCTGTCCATCTCGGAGGACGGGAGCTTGCCCTTCTCCACGTCTGTGCCGATAACGTCGCAGAGTATGCGCCTGAAGTACTCGTGGCGAGGGTAGCTGATGAAGCTGCGGGAGTCGGTGAGCATCCCGACGAAACGGCTGAAGAGTCCCAGCACGGAGAGCGCGTCCATCTGGCGGCGCATCCCGACCTCCTGGTCGAGGAACCACCATCCGGAGCCGAACTGCATCTTGCCCGGAACGGTGCCGTCGTTGAAGTTGTAGGCCATAGTCATCATCACCTCGTTGTCCTTAGGGTTGAGGCAGTAGAGTATGGTCTTGGCGAGTTTGCACTCGGAAGCGAGGCGGTCGAAGAACCTGTTGCCCGCGGCGGCTATCTCCTGGTCGTGGATGGCGTCGTATCCGGTATCCGGACCGACGAGTCCGAACATCCGGGAGTTGTTGTTGCGTATGGCCCCGATGTGGAACTGCTGCGCCCATCCGGCCTCCGCGTCCATCACGGCCTGGTCGTTCAGGAATGCGCTGCGGAACTTCTCCAGCTCGTCCGCCCCCGGCTTCTTCCCCGCGAGGACGGCCTTGAAGATGGCCTCAATCTCGGAATCGGTATAGGAGGCCGAGTAGAAGTTCTCGAGCCCGTGGTCGGAGAGTTTGCATCCCATAGACGCGAAGAAGTCGTGCCTCTTCCCGAGAGCGTCCTGAAGGTCGCGGTAGGACTTGATCTCCATCCCTGCGGCTTCTCCGAGCCTGTCGAGGTATTCCTTATAGGATGCCGGGTCTTCGATGGCCATGGCCTTGTCAGGTCTCCAGGCCGGGATGACCTTGGTGCCGAAAGGATGCTCGGCAATCATCTTGTGCCAGCGCAGGTCGTCGGCGGGGTCGTCGGTGGTGCAGACCGTCTCCACTCCGAACTTGCGGATGAGGGCCTGTCCGCGGAACTCCTCAGTCGCGAGCTTGGCGTTGCACTCCTCGAATATCTCCCTCGCGGTGGCGGGGCTGAGGAGCTTGTCTATTCCGAAAACCCTGCTGAGTTCGAGGTGCGTCCAGTGGTAGAGCGGGTTGCGCATAGTGTAAGGCACGGTCTCCGCCCACTTCTCGAAAGTCTCCCAGGCGCTGTGCTTCCCGCCGGTGAGATAGTCTTCGGACACTCCGTTGGCCCTCATCGCCCTCCACTTGTAGTGGTCTCCGTAGTGGCCGTCCACGAGCCAGAGCTGCGTGATGTCGCGGAACTGTATGTTCTCCGCAATCTGCTGAGGCACAAGATGGCAGTGGTAGTCGATTATCGGCATCTTGGCCGCGTGTCCGTGATATAGCTCCCGCGCCGTGGCGTTGGAAAGCATAAAGTCTTCATTTATGAACGTCATAATGCAAAAAGTTTTAGTCTATAAAAATAATCAATTCCGCGCACAAAACCTAATACACCTCCACCGAACCTCCGTCGTTCTTCTGGATTTCCGAGATGGCGAAATATCCGATTTTCGCACCTATCCATTCGCCCTCGCGCCCGGTGAATTCCGGCCCGAAGGTCTTGAATTTCTTCCCGTCCAGGCTATAGGAGA
>CAVGPE010000110.1:0-6037 GCA_963631065.1 Ruminococcus bicirculans (ex Wegman et al. 2014) | reverse complement strand
AAAGGCTTTGAGATAAAGCCGGAGACGAATGTCGCGGAGTTCGCCGAGAACGCCCTGAAACAGATGCAGGATGACGCGGAGGCTCTCGCCCGACTTCCGAAGGAGTTTCAGAAGACGGAGGAGCAGGGGTGGGAAGAGTACGCCAAGATGTTGGTGGGCAAGGGAGAGGCTACCTCTGCGGCTCTCGCCCGCCGCGTCCAGTATTTCGAGCGGATGTCGAAGGCGATTTGGGGGAACGATGTGTTCGGCTCAACGAAAGAATTGCTCAAGATAGAGAACGCCGGGAAGGCCACGGAGAAGTTCCGCGAATCGCTTGAGGATTTGGCGGCTACCACCAAACGATTAAATCTTGAAGGGTTCGCCGCAGAACTCGACAAGATCGCGGTTGATACCGATTCCAAGAACCGAAAGCTCCGGACCGATTGGGCACAGAAGCTCGATGAACTCTCCAAGTCGAAGAACGGGTGGATTGCGAGGTTCAGGGTGGAACACCCTGACCAGGACGCGGAGAAGGCGTGGGAGGACTTCTATGCCGCGCAGAAAAAGGCTTTAGACGAGCTCATACAGACGCAGATAGAATATAACAACAAAGTAGCTCAGGGGCAGATTGACAAGAAGGCCGAATCGTGGATGAAGGAGATGATGGACAAGAACAACATCAACCTTTCAGATATGGGCGACAAATCTCTTGCGCAGGTCAACGTGCTGATTGAGAGGATGCAGGCTCTGGTGTCTGATGAGGCTCTGTCGAAACTCCTCCCACCCGAATTGAAGCAGGATGCGGAGCTTATCAATGCCAGCTTTGCCACTCTGCTCTCCAATGTGAAGAAAATCGCCAACACGAAGCTCGGAGACCTCCGTGTCGAGAAGATGAAGAAGACTATGGACGGTGTGAAGGCTTTGATGTCCACGCTCGGCATATCCGCCGACACCAGTGCCGTCAGCGAGTCTTATTCCACTTTGAGCCAGAGGCTAACGGAGGTTGCGGACGCGCAGCAGAAAGCAGCGAACGCGCAGGAGAAGTATGATGCCGTCAAACGCGGGGGAGACCTCGATAGGGAGACCGAGGCTTATATCGCGCTATCTATGGCTACGGGTAAATTCAAAAACGCTTCGGAAGCGGCGGCGGAAGCGCAGAAGGATTTTGTGTCCACCCTCGCCGTGACTTCCGTCGGTGCGTTCGCTTCCGGTCTCGGGAAGATAGGCAGCACCCTTAAGAAGATAGGCGAAGCATCCAATAGGGCCGGTCTCGCGAGTACCGGAGACGCGATTGCCCGCGTGTCCGAGAGCCTCAATGCTGCGGTGAGCGGCTTCCTTTCCGCGAAGACTGCGGGATTGGGTGTCAATTCGTGGATAGGTGCTGTTGCCGGCGGAATCCTGAGTATCGTCGGGCAAATAGCCGGAGCGATAGAGACCCATCAGCAGATGCTGGACGAAAACGAGGAAAAGCTTAAAGATTATAAGGTGGCTTATGAAGCTACCTTGCTTGAGATGAAGGAGTTTACCGATATTTTCGGCGAACAGACATCGCGTGCCGCACGGGAGGCTTATGACAAAATGATTGCCGCAGCGGCAAAAACGAAAGAATATTACAGCAAACTAAAAAACGCAAAGGTCATTACTGACCACGTGGGTTTCTGGGAATCCAATGACGGATCTAAGACTAAATGGGAATACCTTTCGGAATATTATCCGGGCCTCTTTGACGAGAATGGACATATCAACACTACGCTTGCTTCGAAGGTTGTTTCGGAGATGCCGAAGGGCGGAAGTTCGCGTGACTGGAACTCCGAAGTCCGTGATATGTTGGAGGCTGCCATAAAAGCGGAAGAGGCGTGGGAGGAGGCGAAAGAAGCCCTCGATGATTACATATCCAGCTTTACCGGGGATTTGGCCTCCCAACTTGCCGATGCCTTGTGGAACGCTGTGGCGAGCGGTACGGAAGCCTGGGACGAGTGGCACGATGTGGCTTCCGAGGCCATTTCCAATATCGGCAAGCAGATGCTTACCGAGATGATTCAGACATCCTGGCTGAAAAAGTACCAGCAAGCTTTGGAGGATGCGTTTGCGAGCGGGGAATCCCCCGATGCGGTTTGGGCGAATGTAGCAAAAATCGTCGAGGCGATGTTTGAGGATGTGGATAGCAATTATGACAAATACAAGAAGATTGCGGAATGGTGGCAGGACGAACAGAAGAAGAGGGGATATACGGTGTCTGATAGCGATTCGGATTCCAGCTCCCTCGGCAGCGGCTTCAAGAGCATCACGGAAGACACTGCCAATCTGCTTGCGTCTTATCTCAATGCTATCAGAGCCGATGTGTCCTATGGGCGCATCCAGTGGGGGCGCATCGCCAATGCGGTGGAAGGTCAGTCCGCACTATGCATCACTCTGAACGAGTATCTGGCGAAGGTGCAAGCGGATACCGCCAATATCGCCGCGAGCAATCAGGAGATTCTGAACAGTCTGAACGGCTTTGTCCGGAACTTCTCTATGGCATCCGGGTATGGTGATTCTTTGAAAGTCCAGATAGTCAATTAATGTTGTATCTTGTTGCAGATTATTGTAAATTTGTGTTATGGTCTGGTTGCCCTTCATAAAAGACTACAAGCCCTTCTATGTCCAGTGCGATGATGACACCGCCGCGATAGACACGGCGGCGGAGTGGGGGCTTGTGGCGAAGACGAGCCCCTATCCCGCGCTCCCGACTCCAAAGGAGCCGTACAAGAACGAGTGGAAGGACGAGAACGGGGATGACGAGTTCGTGGATGTGATGTTCTACGAGGCTTTCACCTTCGAGGTGCAGTTCTATGTCAAGACATACGCCACGACGAGCAAGAGCGCGGCGGAGGTGCTGCGCGGCCAGATGAGCGATTTCTTCTATCACATCGGGAGCGGCGAGTTCAAAGTGTACGATGCTTATACCGGGCTCGGACGCAGAAAGGTGCGCTATGCGGGGTACGAGGAGGGCGAGTTCAAGGCCCGGGACGACTGGGCGCGGCTGACCTTCACCGTGACCTTCAAGGTGAACGACCCCGAGACCTTTTTGACATTGCGCGACGGCTCGATAACGGGAATCACCCAGATAGCACCAACTGCGTGACGCTATGGCGAAGTTCAGCATATACTCCAAAGACGGCAAGAGCATCCGCGGTACCGGCGAGCCGAAGTACAACGGGACTTACCTCAAGGTCTCCTACATCGAGTTCAGCGAGATAGCCTGTGCCACCCCCATCGAGTGGGAGGTAGGGGATTATGTCGATTATCCCCGCACGGGGCTGCGGTACAAGCTCTATTCCATCCCGCAGAAGAAGAAGCAGGCGCGGATGCACACCTCCGGCGAGGGTTTCGTGTATTCCAACGTGCAGTTCCACTGCGCCACGAAGGAACTGGACATCGCCCTTTTCAATGATTCCGTTCTTGACAAGGACAAGAATCTCCATTTCTCCACGCGGGAGAGCGTGTCCACCTACGAGAACGTCTATGGTATCGCGAAGCGGATACAGGCGAATATCGATGATGCTTTTCCCGGCAGGTGGCTCATCAAGGTGATGGATTTGGACGAGAGTGCGGATGCCGACCTGATTGCGACGCTCTCCGAGGCAAAGGCGTTCACGGCGAGCAGCGCGAGCTGTCTCGGTGCGCTCAACGCGATATACAACACGTGGGAGGGCATAGGGTGGATACACACCTACGACGCGGACTTGCAGAAGGACGTGATAACGATAGGCAGGCCGAACAAGCGGGAGGACGCGAACACCACCTCGATGTTTGAGTACGGAATCGGGCAGGGTCTGACGGCCCTAAAGCGGTCGCAGACCAACGCGGATGAGTTCGCTACGCGGCTCTATGTTTACGGCAGCGACAGGAATATGCCGGGGCGGTACTACAACGGCAAGCAGATATGCAACGCGAAGAGCGTGGACATCGTGAACCTTATGCTTCCGTTGTCGAACTGGGGTACGGCTGTCGACCCGGACACCGGTGCGACCTTGCCGGACGCGAGCCTTGCGTACATCGAGGATGCGGACAAGGTGGCGGAGTACGGACTCGTCCCGAAGAAGGTCTATTTCGACGGCGGCGACAATGATGAGATATATCCTTCCGTGAAGAACCTCACGGCAGGCAGACTGCGCACGGTGAAGGCGGAGCAGGGGGACACCACCTATGTGCCGGACGCTGCCATTTACCCGGACGATGAGAGGCTGGACACCATCAAGTCCGCAATGAACCCCACGGACAGCGGCATCATCATCGAGGAGGGCGACGGTTCGGTCGTCTATACGGACGAAATAGACGTGGACACGGAAGGCGGAAGCACCACGGTGGATTCAACGTTAGTATGGGTAAGCTTCTTTAGCTATGAACCAACTATGTCGACACCGCGTGTTCACATATACCCGAATCTCCGCTTCAGCTGCAATTACAACACTGCGGATGTTCTGACGCTGACGCAGGTGACGCAGGTAACGGTTTTGGACAGCGACGGGACGACATTCGTGATGGACGACATCCGGCAGGAGCTGGATGCCGTCCCTATTAAGGGCGACCCGATGATAGATGTGGCGTTCAAGGAGGTGGATGTCATCGCCACGGGGCTGATAAAGAGTATCGACGTCTTTATCGAGATGAAAAACTCTTTTGCGTCCGGGAAGTCTATGACGGTGGAGTGGCTTCATAACACGGGCACCTTCCGTTTTGAGTTTCGGGAATCATCGGTCGACCTGTTCCATCTCGTGGTCAAGCAGATAGGGTTCGACTTGAGCAAATGCACGTCTACGGCGAGCGGCGGCATCGCCACCCTCTCGATGAAGGACGGAATGTGCGGCGGACGCGAGTTCGCGGTTCGCAGCTGCGCCTATCGCTCGGAGACGGATGACTGGGACTTGACGATGAAGCGCACGCAGGATGATTCCGTGGGTATGCGCTATCCTAACGCGAGCTTCCCGATTCTGGCGGGGGACAGTTTCGTGATTCTCAACATTGAGATGCCGGAGATATACGTCCTCGTGGCGGAGAAAACGCTTCTTGAATGTGCGCAGTCGCTATATGCCAGCGTCAGTAAGATACAGTCGTATTACGAGCCGGAGATAGACGCGAAAGCCCTTGCGACATCGGGCGAGGTGTTGAAAGAGGGGATGTATATGAAGCTTGGGGTTGCGGATGTCATCGGCAGGGAAGTGGAATATGTCCTTATCAACACGCTGACGATAGACGAGGGTGGCGATACCATCCCGACATACAAAGTAACATTGCGGGAGAAGCGGGGGGCGAGTTTCGCGGAGACGCAGGCCACGACGATAACGAACATCGTCACGCAGGTGATGTCGGGCAGCAAGAGCAGCGGCAACAATATGAGCCTCATCGGGAGCCGCAGCGATGCCGATCCGTCCGATTACAATGTCTATTCCGCCTTGCGCTCGCAGCAGGAGTTCCTCTCCAGAAACAATGATGATACGGCGAAGGGCGTTATCGCGTTTCTTGCGGGCTTGAAGGCCGGTGAATACACGGCGGGGAAGAACGGCAGGGGTGCGCTCATTGATGCCAACGGCGACGCGGTGATGGGCGCGGCGGAGCTGCGCAAATACCTGCGTACCTCGAAGATATGGTTCGACGATGACCATTATCTGGAACTTGACGAGGACGGCAACCTTCACACCAATGTAGGTTTGTACTCCGATGAGTTCATCTCCGCCCGCAACAAGGACGATTCGGGTTCAAGCGGCAGCACGACCCTCCAAGAGGTGTGGAACAATCTCAACGCCAACATCTCCCCGGGGAAGGACGTGCAGATAAACACGGCTCACATCCCGGACATAGAGATAGGCAAGATAACGGGGTTGCGGGCCGAACTGGACGGCAAGGTGAGCGAATCGGAGCTGGGCGAATACGCCACGAAGTCCGACCTCGCCTCGAAGGCGGATTTGTCGGAGGGTGTTGTTCCGAAGTCTCAGCTGCCTTCCGACACGGCCTTCTTCATCACCTTCGACATCAACCGGGAGACGCTCCCGGACGGGAGCTACCGTATGGAGGTGAC
>CAVGPE010000109.1:0-6463 GCA_963631065.1 Ruminococcus bicirculans (ex Wegman et al. 2014) | reverse complement strand
AATACGGCTTGGTGACGGACTCGTCGAGGTCGTATTTGGCCTTGCGGACTTTCTCGGCGTAGTACCACCAGTCCCAAGGCTCGATTCTGGACCCCGCAGGGAGTTTGCCGTCCTTGATGTCCTGATTCATAACCTTCTGCATATCGGCAAGTTCGACCTTCGCCTTGGCGACTGCCGCCTTCATTATCCCGGCGAGGAAGCTGTCCACGGTCTGAGGGTTCGCGGCCATCTTGTCCGAAAGGGTGTAGGCTGCGGAAGAAGAGTAGCCGAGGATGTTCGCCTTGCGGGTGCGCAGATCGACGAGCTCAAGGATGAGCGCAGAGTTGTCGTTGGCGTTGCCGTTGTGTCCACGGGAGGTGTAGGCCTCATTGTACTGGCGGCGCAGCTCGCGGTCCTCGGTGGAGGTCATCTTGTCGGAGTAGGCTGACACGCTGAAGCCGAATTTTTCGCTGAACGCGTTGGACTCGGCGAGGATGTTGTTGCCTATCTTCTGGGTAAGTTCGGCCATACGGGTGTTGATTTCGCGAAGCTTCGCCTGCTCCTCCTCCGGAAGGCCAATGCCCTCGCGCTCGAAACCGTCGTAGAGCTTCTTAAGCACCATCTGCTGCTCGCGGGTGAGCGCGGACTGGTCGGCGTTATAGACGGCGGCCACTCGGTCATAGAGGGCTTTGTTGAAGGAGATGTTGTCGCCGTGGGCGCTGAGCATAGGGATGGCCTCCTCCTGCACCGCGTCGAGAGCATCGCTGCGGTCGGTCTCGCTGACATTGAACAGCACGCCCTGCACCCTGCTGAGCGTGCGCCCGGAGAGTTCCAGCGGGGCGATGGTATTGTCGAAGGTAGGGGTGTCCGGATTGGAGACGATGGCCTCGATCTCCGCGTTCTGCTCCTCGATGCCGGCCTTGATGGCAGGGATATAGTCCGATGTCTGAATCTTGTCGTAAGGAGGTATCCCGTAAGGAGTATCCCACTCCGCGAGGAAAGGATTGGTTCTGCTGCAGGCTGTCATAGCGATTGCCGCGATTGCCGCGATTGAAAGGATTCTGTTCATATTACTGTTCGTTGATTTCGATATCGTCGATGTTGTTCACGACCATCTGCACCTTGCCCTGGTAGAGCGAGAGTATGCCGGTGACGTTGATGGATTTCTCGCCCTTCAGCACGGCTTCCGGGATTTCGGTGTCGGCAAACTTGGAATATCCGCTGGTGCGGATCTGCACGCAGACCCCGCCGCCTCCCTTCTGTGTGGAGAAGTACTGGCTCACGGAGCCGGCGGCCTTCTCGATGTCCGGATACGACACCTTGCCGGCGGCGTCCACGACCCTGTGGTCGCCTACCGTGCCGTAGGTCTGGTCGTTGGCGTTGCCTATCAGGACGTCGTCCCAGATGCCGGAGAGGAGATATTCGCTCATCCTGGCCTTGGACATAGCCCAGGTGGTGATGCCGGTATCCTCGCCGGAGATGAAGATACGGTTGGAGGAGAGGTCCTTGTCCCTGTTGGAGTCGAGGTAGAGAAGCACGAACGCCTCGTTGTTCTCGCTGTAGCGGGTGTCGTACCAGCCGTAGTAGAGATTCTTGATGGTGACGAACCTGCCGACATTGGCGTTGTTAGCCTGAGTGTCGTTGTCGCCCGGTATCTGGCTCTCCTCGGACAGCACCTCAGGGGTCGGAACGCCCTCGACTTCGCCCTTGAATATATGACTGTCGATGAGCAGGGTGGACTCCAGATACGAAGTCTCGTATTCCCCGGAAGGGTCCTTGAATCCTATCTGCACCATACCGTTGCCGTAGTTGCTCTTGTAGCCGTACATCCCCAGAGAGAGGTCGCGACAGTCCACATAGACTCTCTGTCCCTGCTTGTAGTCGTTGTAGAGGCCGTTCTTGCCGACCTTGATCTCGATTCCGCCGGTCTCGTCCTGGATGTAGAAACTCTTGTAGAAGTTGCCCGGACGGTCCGTGGTGCTGACTACGCCGGAGATGACTATGTTCTCGTCCATCACCCAGGGCGAGCCGGTCTTGTACCTGGACGCGAGCTGCGCTATCGTGTGGGTGGCCGTCATCTTGACAGGCTGCACCTTGTCGGGGTTGTCGTATCCGCCCGGGGCTACCGGCTGAAACTCCTCCCTGAGGCTCTCGCACGAGCAGAGGACGAGAACGGACGCGAATATTGTGATGATAAGTGACTTTTTCATACTGTGCTAGAATCTGAAATAGAGATTCAACATATAATTGGCCCCCTGCATATAGAAATACTTAGGGTCGAAACGATAGTAACGGTCCTTGCCGTAGCTGCTGATAAGGCGCGTCTGCTCGTAGCCTCCGGTGCGGACAGAGCGGTTGTTGAGCATATTCTTGACTTCGAGAGAGAAGCCGAAGTTGTACTTGCGGTTGATATACCAGCTCTTGCCGACGCTGCAGTTGAGCAGGAAATACGGGCTGAACTCCTCCTGTGAGGCCATATACTCGACCTCCTGAGGAGTCTCGACCCCGTCGCCGCCGCTGCAGGCGAAGCCCGTCCTGTAGAGCGGGTTCATATCGAGATAGGTCTTCGCGAAATACTGTCCGTTGAGTTCGAAGAACCAGTAGCTTGAGGTGCGGTAGTTGAGCGCGAGCTCGGTGGCGAGCTGAGGGGTGGAAGGCACATAGTGCTGTTTCCAGCCGGTGATGATATAGTTGCCGTTGACGTCCAGGTCGTAGATCGGGCTGCCGTCGTCGCCGTAGCCGGCGATTTTATAGACCGGATGGCTCTTCCAGTAAGGGACTTCCGCGTCTCGGATGATCTCGGCGCTGTTGTCCACGGTCTGCACCATATGCGGGTTGCTGGTGTAGCAGTACTCTCCGTAGCTGACCACAGCGCTGGCGGTAAGGCCGCTGACGAAGAGAGGCACCTTGGCTCCGAACTCCACTCCTATATGGCGCTGGTCGATGCCTGTCATCGCGAAGTTGGTGAACGAGTTCTGCGAGTCGTCATAGAAGCTCATCACGTCGCTCCGGTCCCTGATGCCGGTGTAGAATCCCGTCACTCTGAGATTGACTCCATCGGGGCCGCTGTACTGGTAGCTGGCGTCGGCGGAGAGGGTCTTGGTTGTCGTAAGTCCGTCCACGAGGGAGTTGCGGGTGCGGGCGGAGATGAAAGCCTGGCTGAATGTCGGGGCGTCGTTGAACCAGCCCGCATTGAGAGAGAACCTGTGTCCGGCCTTGAGGTCGTATGACGCGCCGAACTTGACCGCTCCGGTGACGAAGCGGCTGACGTCGGACTTGCCCTTGGAGCTAATCACTTTGCCATTGCTGTCGTAGCTCGTCAGCACGCGGCCCTGATAGCTGATTTCATTGCCATCGTCGTCGAGTCCGGCGAAGAGGCCCTTGCGCACGAGTCCGTCGCGCCAGAAAGCCTCATAGCCGAGATCCCCCGAGAGCCTGAGAGTCAGAGGGCCGTGAGCGTAAGTACCGTTGGCCCAAATCTTTGCACGGCGTATCTGCGCGAGATAGTCGTAACCGTACTTGCCGCCCTGCGCTATCTGCTCCGCAGTGTTGCCGTGAGAGAAGAAATAGTCGAGGTCGTTCTGCACGAGGGCTTCGTTGGAAGCGAAGTCACGCTCGGCGAAAGAGTCGATATTGAGATAGTACTTACCTCCGAGGAGGTCGTTGAGCTTCTTGTAGTTCTCCGTCCTGTTAATCTTGAAATTCGCGCCGGCGCGAAGGACCAGGTCATTGCTCGGCAGCCACTTGAGGCTTGCCGTGAGGTTGAGGTCGTCCTGGTCCACGCGGCGTTCCTCAAGAGCGTATTTGCTGCGCCCGCCTTCGCTCGCATAGTTGACATTGTAGAGGCGGTCCCAGTTGAGATGCTGGTAGTTGGCCATCGCGGAAGTGTGGTGCGTCCAGGAATAGCGGGCCCACTCGGCCTTCTCCTCGTTGGTGCGGTTGTAGTCGCTGTCCTCCAGATAGTAGTAGGACGGAAGGTTGCGGTAGTAGTCCGGGCGCGGGTCCTGGGCGTCGTACCAGTCGAGAGCGGTGTAGCCGTTGTAGCCTCCTCGGTAGAGCAGGGCCGCCGTGGCGCTGAACTCCTCTCCCGGGGTGTAGTCGTATTTCAGCACGGCCACAGGCTCGAAAGTCCTGCGCACGCGCGAGTTGCGCACGCGTCCGTTCTGGTAGCCCCAGTTGGAGTTGTACATATTGTCGCCCATAAGGTCATAGACCTCCTGCGTGGAAGCGTTCTGCGCACCCCTCTCCCCCGGGGCCGCGAAAGCGATGAGGGAGAGCCTGTGCTCGTCGGAGAACCTCCTGCTCACACCGGCATAGGCGGAAATGGCACGGTAATAGACTCCCTCAACCCAGTCGTTGCCGCCCAGACGGGTAGAGACGTTGAAGGCGTAGGACCAGCCGTTGTCCAGCTCGCCGGAGGCATAGGAAGCCATCAGGCGGAGCCTGTAGAGGGCGGAATTCGAGAGAACGGAAAATCTCCATCCCGTGCGCACCGCTCCAGGCACGGCGGCGATGTTGGTGAGTCCGTTGTAACGGCCGTTGCCGAAATCCGAAGTCTCGAGTCCTATCGTGGAATCCTTGGAGCGCATTGCCTCGTTGAGGCCCGTCCAGAGGGAATATGGAGAATAGCCCGTGAGCGCGTCGTTGAGCGGCACGCCGGCCAGATAGACATCCTGGCTCTCGGAGTCGTAACCCCTGTTCTTGAAGCGTACGGCGCTGAAAGCGTAGCCCGCCACGCTGGTATAGACATCGTTGGAGCTGAAAAGAATGGTCGGAGCGTCGGAATATCCGCTGTCGTCGAGGTCAAACTCGGCGAAGCTGGACGCATCGGCATCCTCCCCCCGTATGCTGCGCGAGAGGGTGACGAACATCAGGTCGCGCACCTTGCCGTCCTCGACTGTCACATTGACCTGCGCCGGCAGGAAGTCCGGGGCGGAAATCTTGAGCGAATAATTGCCGTCGGCGAGCGACTCGAAGAGGAAGAGTCCGTCAGCGCCGGTGGTCAGACTGCGCGAATAAGCATCAGCGCCGAATATCTCCACCTTCGCCCCACTGACCGGGATGCGGTCGCCGCGACTGACGACTGCGGCCTTGACCCCGCCGCCTAAACCCTGGGCGGCCGCACTCAGCGAGAGCAGCAGAGAGAGTGAAAATAAGAGTATCTTTTTCATCATTTACCTATTACTATGTAAGTTGGATAGTGGTCCGAGTAGCCTCCGATAAAGGCTCCGTTGGAGAATGTACGGAACGGCGTATCCTTGTACTGCCCGCTCTGCTGAGTCATGAACGGCTTCTTGAACACCCGTCCATAATAGCCCTTGCGATGAATCTTGCGAATCTGCAGACCTCCGTCCGGGGCCGCCGCGAGGTTGTAGTTGGCAAGTATTATATCATAGATGTTCCATGTGCCCTGATAGGCAAGCGAACCGTAACCGTCGGCGAGCATACGGGTGAAGGGAGAGAAGAAGTCGCCCTGTCCCACGTCCTTGATGTCGCCCTTGCCGTGCAGCCACAGCGCGATGCTCTCGTCGGTGGGGTTGTCGTTCATATCGCCCATCACCACAATCTTGATTCCGGGATATTTCTGCTGCATCATCTGCGAATGTTTATAGATAATTTCAGCCCCCAGAGACCTCAGATCGCCCCCCTTGCCTCCGACACGGGAGGGGAGATGGGCCACATAGAATGCGAAATGCTCTTCTTCGATGGTCCCGTGCACCATCAGGATGTCCCGGGTGCGGAACTGCTCCTGCTCGGCCTCAGTGAGAGTAATCGGGACTTCGGTGCCTTCGAACGAAAACGGAATCGACTCGCTGTCCAGATATGTAAACTGGTCCGGACGGTAGATCAGCGCCACGTCTATGCCCCTCTGATCGGGACTGTCGTAGTGGACTATCTGATAGTCGGCGGCCGCGATGTCGGCTGCGGACACCAGGTCCTCCACCACGAGGCGGTTCTCCACTTCGCTGAGTCCCAGTATGGTATGGAAGACTCCGTTGTCTTCCTTCATGGCCTTGATGACGCGGGCGATATTGTTGATCTTCTTGTCGTACTTGGTCTGCGTCCACTTGTAACTGCCGTCGGACAGGAATTCGTCGTCGTTCTTGACCGGGTCGTCGTAGATGTCGAAGAGGTTCTCGACATTGTAGAAGCCGATGACATAGCTGTGCTTCTGCGCTCCTGCGCTCAGGCACACGAGAAGCAGGGCGAATATGTAAAGTATCTTTTTCATCCTAATTGCTTTTCCACCAGCTGTCGACTGCGGATTCGACGGCGGCGGCCTTCTCCGCGCCGATCTTGTCGGGAAGATTACAGAAGAAGTCCACTCCTCCGAGCTGATCCTCCAGAGCGTCGATGGTCATCGACTGCGTGGACATTATGGCATCATCGGAGTACTCCTGATGCTTGAAATAGAACGCTATGCCGACGTAGCCTCCGGTGGCGGCCCCTATGCTGCCGCTCTTCTTGTAGCCGAGCAGGGCCT
>CAVGPE010000108.1:0-8012 GCA_963631065.1 Ruminococcus bicirculans (ex Wegman et al. 2014) | reverse complement strand
GTTCCTCAAGGAAGGCTACGGCTTTGCCACCGTCTGCTACACCGACTTCGAGCCGGATTTCGACGGAGGTATCCTGCTCGGAGTGAGGAGCCTCTATCTCAAGGACGGCCAGACCGCCTTCGCCGACGACGAATGGGGCGCAGTGTCCGCCTGGGCCTGGGGTGTGAGCAATGTCATAGACTATTTCGAGAAAGACCCCGACATCGACGCTGGCCGCATAGCGCTCACCGGATGCTCCCGTCTCGGCAAGACGACCCTCTGGGCCGGAGCGAGAGACCGGAGGATTGCGGTCGTGATACCGAGCTGCTCCGGCGAGGGCGGAGCCGCGCTGAGCCGCCGCAACTTCGGCGAGACCGTGGCGCACCTCACCGCTCCGGGGCGTTTCCCTTACCAGTTCGCCGCAAACTATGCCAAATATGCTTCAGACGTGACCAAAATGCCGGTGGATGCCAATCTGGTGATATCCCTCGTGGCACCGCGTCCGCTGCTTCTCTCCACGGGCGACACCGACAGCTGGTCCGATGCCAAGGGCGAATTCTGCGCCGCAGTGGAGGCCGGGCCGGTGTATGAACTGCTCGGGATGGACGACCTCGGCACGAATGTGATGCCGCAGGCCGAGCAGCCGATACTCCACACCCTCGGCTATGTGATGCACGACGGAGGGCACGGCGTACTCCCGCAGGACTGGAAGTACTATCTTGACTTCATTAAACTTTATCTATAACACCACAATGAACAAGTTCTTACCAGCAGTCGGCCTGGGCCTCCTCGCAGGAGCCGCGCTCTCGAGTGCAACCGAGCCCAAGGTCGCCAAGCACAAGCAGAAGGAGAAGAAGATGAATGTCCTCTTCATTATGTCGGACGATATGCGCACCGACTGGAACTGCTACGGCACTCCCCAGATGCACACCCCCAACTTCGACCGTCTTGCCTCGCAGGGCGTGCTCTTCCAGCACAATTACTGCCAGTACCCTCTCTCCGGGCCGTCCCGCACCTCCCTGCTCTCCGGACACAGACCGGTTTCCACCCGGATCTATGACAATTCCCCGTGGTGGGGAGCCGACCATCCGGAGTGGCTCAGCCTGCCCATGTACTTCAAGCAGAACGGCTATACGACCTATGTATCCGGCAAGATTTTCCACTCCGGCATAGAGGACAGCGAAGCCTGGGACTACGGCGGATGGGAACGCCGCCGCAACAAGGGAGTCGGGGACTTCCGGCCGTCGCACGTCTCCGACGAGGAGCACCGCCTCTGGGTCGAGAGCCGGGGAGGAGGCAAGAGGTCCATAGGCCGCAATATGAACAATCTTGGCGCGGGCGACGAATACAATGTCGGCCACGGGGCGGAATCCGACCGCTGGGGCCCGGACGAGGAGCGCTACAAGAGCGAGGAAACCAACACCGACAAGGCCATAGGATTCATCAAATCCGCCGCAGCCAAGGACGAGCCTTTCTTCATAGCCTGCGGCTACTCCAAGCCCCACACCCCGTGCCTTGCGCCGCAGCGCTTTTTCGACCTCTACGACATCAATGACATCCCTCTCGCCGAGGACTTCGCAACCTACCCGATGATACCGCGCGGCTTCCCTGCCGGCTCCATCCGGGAAATCAACGCCGACGTCTTCATCAACCGCCGCTGCTCTCCGGAGCAGGCGCGGGAGTTCACCCTCGCCTACTGGGCCTGCATAAGCTATGTGGACTGGAACGTGGGCCGTCTGCTTCAGGCTCTCGAAGAGTCGGGGCAGAAGGACAACACCATCATCGTATTCTGCGTGGACCACGGATTTATGCTCGGGGAGAAGGGCAAGTGGTCGAAGGCCGGCTCCCTCTGGGAGGAGGCCACCAATGTGCCGCTCGTGGTGGTGGATCCGCGTGCCAAGGGCAACGGCAAGGTGACACGGCGCATCACGGAGAACCTTGACATCTACCCTACCCTCGTGGAGCTGTGCGGCCTGCCGGAGAACACCCAGCTTGAGGGCAGGAGTTTCGCCTCACTGCTCGACGACCCGGAAGCCGAGTTCGACAAGCCGGCCTATACCGTTTGGAACAACCACGGCAAGGGCGTGACCGGTGTCGGAATCCGCACCGAGCGCTGGCGCTATGCCGAGTTCTACGGGGCGGGAGCTGGACGTATGCTCATCGACGAGGTGAACGACCCACACGAACTCGTGAACCTCGCCGACCAGCCGGAGAACGCCGCGATAGTGGAGAAGTTCCACCAAATGGCGGAAGAATATGTCAAAGGCCAGCGGGAGCTGTAACCGTCCCAAATCAAAAGAGATGCCGGCTCCTTGGGGGTCGGCATCTCCGGAATATAATAGACTACAAACTAACTGTCTTTAGTCACTGCTGAGGTTCTTGAAGCCATAGCCGTTCACGAGACCTGCGGTCTGAAGAACGGTGGTCTCCATAGGGATGAGGTAGATAGGAGCCTTCTTGGCGGCGTAGTCCGCATCGGTGTAGCCTCCCATGAACTTGGAGCTCCACTCGGCCTCCTGATTGGCGTCTGCCTCTCCGTTCTTTGTGTACATGCCCACAGCCCAGTCAGTCTTGACATAGCCGCGAGCCTCGAGAGCCTTGGCCTCGTCGCTGTCAGGAGCGATGTACTTGAAAAGACCCTGGATGGCGAGGTTGGTGTTGTCCTCAACCACGGCCACGCTGACGTTGTTGGCGCGCGTGTTGATCTGGTAGTCCTTGGCGGCCTGCCAGTCATCGTGCTGGCCTCTCCAGCCCGGATAGAGGACGGCATACTTGTCTGAGCTCTCATCAAGACCTGACGGAGTCGTCATAGTCAGACGGTAGCCGTAGTCCTCCTTGGCATTGACGGTCTTGGTCCATACATAGGCAGGAAGCTGGTTGCCGTTCTCGAACTGAGCATAGCCATTGGCCTTGAGCTCAGCCATGTGGTCAACCATCTTCTTGCGGAACTCGACAGCCACCTTAGGGAGATTGCCGCTGCGGACAAGATCCCAACGGCGGATGTTCTCACCCTGGAACTCGAGCTGCCTCTCCTTGAGGATGGCCTCCACGAGGGCTGACTGAGTCTCTGAAGCAGGGGTGGCGAGAAGCTCGGCGAACTTGGCATCACGAACTGAAGCATCGAAAGCACGGTCGTGAACCTTGCGGAGCTCGGTCTGTGCAGCACCCTCGTTGCCTGTCTGGGCATAAGCCTCGGCAAGCATAAGGATGATGTCGGCCTGACGCATGTGGATATAGCTGATACCGCTGTAGAGCTGACGAAGGTCAGGAGTAGCGACACGGTTGAGGTCATACTTGTTGAGACCGATACCGATTGTCAGACGGTTACCGAGGGTGAAAGAGTAGAGTTTCTCGACTCCGTTTCCGCTGGAACCGGTGACACTCATGGAAACGTCGCGACGCTTGTCCTGAGGGTCGAACTCTCCGTAGTAAACCTCCGGATAAGAGCAGATCTGGGCGTTGGCCTTAGGAGGCATGGCCGGAGAAGCACCGGCGGAGCCGCGGCCGAAGTTGTAGGCGATTCTTGATCCGCCGCTCTCCTTCATCGTCACTTCGAAGATGGTCTCGGTAGCCTTGTACTGCTCGTTGACCTGCTGGAAGTAGTACTGGAACGGGTTGTCATATACGCGGCCCTGAGTGTCGGAACGAGGATCGACCGTGGTGAGCACGGCCTCGCCCGGCTGCTCCACAGCCTTCTTGAGGTAAGGCAGGGCGGCCTCGTAGAATTTCTTCCAGTCGCTGCGGCGGCCATACTGAGCGTTCTTCTCGGCATCGGTTCCCCATACGTCGAAAGAAAGGACATTGCCGTCACCTCCGACATAGAAGTCTGCGCCGAGATCCGTGCGGCGGGTCTGATAGCCGGCCTCCATGAAGCACATGCGTCCGATGAGACCGTCCACGAAGTTGCGGGTAATCTGGTCGGAGTAGTGGCCGTTCTGGCCGATGGTGTAGAGGAGAGGCTCGATGCGGTAGAGGTTCTCAAGTTCCTTCTCTATGATGTAGTCACGGGACACGAGACCTTCTCCGGCCTTGCCCGGGGTGGTCACATATTCCACGTCGCCGTAGTACATCACCATATCGTAGTATGAGAGAGCCCTCAGGGCATAAGCCTGGCCGAGCAGGTCGGAAAGCTCGTTAGGAGCATCCTTGCTGATGGTGGAGTAGTTCTGCTCAAGGTAGTAGATGATGTTGTTGCACTTGCTGATGGTGGAGTAGAAACGGTTCCAGTTTCCTTTCTGGAAGTTGATGTTGAAGTCCCCCTCGGAGTAAGGCTCATTGTAGAGCTGCGCCCCTCCGACAAGGTCGGTGATGTTGCCCACAGAGCACCTCTCGATATCTGAACCGATATTGGTGAAGTTCGGGACATAGCCGTTGTTGTACTCGTTGATGAGCTGGTTGTATGCTCCGAGGATTACGGTCTTGGCAGTCTCGGGTCCCTTGAAGACGAACTCGCCGTCAACTGACGACGGAGAGGAAGTCTCCAGGTTGCAGGACATTACGGCTGCGCCACAGAGGGCCACAGACAGATATTTTATATACTTTTTCATTCCGTTACAAATCTTTACAGTGTGATGTTAAGACCGAAGGTGAAGGTCTTCGCGATAGGGTATGCGTTGTTGTCCACACCCGGAGTCGGGAAGCCGGAACCTGAAATGCTTCTGGTACTGTTGGTGTTGACCTCAGGGTCAAGGCCGGTGTACTTGGTGAAAGTCAGGAGGTTGGAAGCGGTGAAGTAAGCACGGATGTTCTTCATTCCGACTTTCTTCGCCACATCCTTAGGAAGGGTGTAACCAAGGGTGACGTTCTTCAGACGCAGGTAGGAGGCATCCTCCAACCAACGGTCGAAGAGAAGACCCTTCATCGAGGTCGGAGTGTGCATCGTGGCGTTGGCGTTCATCGCGTCAAGCTCGTCAGGGTCGCTCACGAACTCGATGTCACCGTTGTTCCAGCGATACGCCGTATAGGCTTCGGAGACGAAGGACTCACGGTTGGCGCCGAAGTAGTTGTCCTTCGCGCCGTAGGTGGACATAAGTGACCAGAAGTTCATCAGGTGACCGCCGATGACATAGTTGAAGTTGGCGGCGAAGTCGAGATTCTTCCAGCGTCCTGAGAGGTTGAACGAACCGGTTGAGCGAGGAGTCATCTCGCCGAGAGAATAGGTGTCCGCCTCCGTGATATAGCCGTCACCGTCGAGGTCCTTGGCCTTGGCTGCTCCGGGGAATGCCCTCTGTCCGGAAGGAAGCTTGAATGAACTCGGATATGAGTCCATCGCCCAGTCAGGAATGCCCTTCTTGAGGGTATAGATTCCGGTAGTAGGGTCGTAGTCGAAATCGTCTGTCGTATACCAGCCGTCGTAGGCATAGCCGTTGATGGCACCGATGCCCACGCCCTCCTTGAGGTAGTACTCTCCGGTGTTAGGGCTGCGCTCTGATGAGGCCCACTGCCCATAGTTGGTGGAAGTCACGGTATCGGCAAGCTTCTCAATCTTGTTGACGTTGTAGTTGTAGATGAAGTTGGCGCTGAGGGTGAAGTCCTTGTTGCGGACGATGTCTCCGCCGAGAGAGAACTCCAGACCGCGGTTGGCCACGGTACCCATATTCTGGTACTGGTAGGAGTAACCTGAGGATGCGGCGATGCTGATAGGCATCAGAAGGTCGTAGGTAGTACTCCAGTATCCTTCAACGACACCGTAGATGCGCTCGTCGAGGAAGCCGAAGTCTATACCGAGGTTGCGGGACAGGGTTGACTCCCACTTGAGGTCAGGATTAGGAGCCATACTGCCGGCGGTGTAAGCGTAGCCGTAACCGCTGTTGGTGTCCTTGCGGCTGTCGGAGATGGTGTAGTTGGTGGCTGAAGAGCTCTGTGACCAGGTCTCCTTCCAGAGGGAGGAGTTGATGGAGTCAGAACCGGTCACACCGTAGGAGAGACGGAGCTTGAGGTTGGAGAGCCAGTTCTTGGTTCCGGCCATAAACGGCTCGTCGACCACGCGCCAGGCGAATGCTCCGGCAGGGAAATAACCCCAGCGGTTGTTAGGAGCGAAGCGGGAAGAACCGTCGGCACGCATCGTGAAGGTGAACATATACCTGTCGAGCAGAGTATAGTTGGCGCGGGTGAAATACGAGTTGGACTTGCCCGGGATGTTGATTCCCTGAGTGAAGGCGTTGCTCTTCGTGCCGTTGACGAGCATAGCGAGAGTGGTCTCGCGGTCGAAGTAGCTCGGGAACGTCTCAGCATAGTACTGCATCCACTCGCTGTCGTTGTAGATATATTCGCTGCCCACCATAATGTCAGCCCTGTGGAACTCGGTGTTGAGAGGGAGTTCGTAGGAGACGGTGTTGGTCCAGTGCAGGTCGGAAGACTCGCTCTTGTAGAGGCTGGCGGAGTTGGTTGTGGAACCGTAGCCGGCCACATAGTTCTCGGTCTTGCCGAAGTTCTTGCTCATACCGATTTCGCTGCGGAGCTTGAGGCCCTTTATCGGAGTCCAGTTGGCCGCCGCGATGCCGCGGAAGTTGTGGTTGTAGCTGGTGTTCTGGGTGTTCCAGGTAAGCTCCACAGGATTTGATCCCTCGCTGATGTAGCTGTCATAGCCGGCGCCGAATGCGCCGCCCGCTACAGTGTCGTCCCCGAGAGGCTCAATCGGCCTGTAACGGAACGCCGAGGCGAGACGCGGATCGGCGCGGTTCTGCCTGTAGGAGTAAGACACGTTGAGCTCGATGTCGAAGCTGTCGCTGAGCTTCTCGATGGTCTTGAGATTGGCGTTGATTCTCTTGAAGTAAGAGTTGATGACGGTGCCGTCGTCGTTGAGGAAGTTCAGGGAGAACATAGTCCTGTTCTTCTGAGTGCCGTTGCTGACCGTGAGGTTGTGGCTGTGTGCGATACCAGTCTTGTAGAGGTCTTCCTGCCAGTTCTTGGCCGTCACGTTGGCGTAGTCGGCGTAGTGGTTGCCGTTCTCCGCGCCTATACCGAAGTATTTGCGCATATTCTCGTACATCGTGGGGTTGTAGTCTCTCGCGAAGCTGAGGTTGAACTTGAGATAATCATAGGTATCCATCACATCGCGTATGCTGGCGGAGGAGTCCTTGATCTGCACGAAGCCGTTGTAGGTCACCTGGGTCTGCCCCTCGGCGGCACTCTTGGTGGTCACGATGACTACGCCGGCCGCACCGCGTGAACCGTAGATGGCGGTCGCCGCAGCGTCCTTGAGGACATTGATGGACTTGATCTGGTCTGAAGGCACGTTGATGAGACTGCTTACAGGGAATCCGTCCACGATGTAGAGAGGATTGTTGCTCTGGGTGATGGACTTCGCGCCGCGGACGCGGATCTGAGGCTCGGCTCCCGGAGTGGCGTCGTTAAGGGTGACAACCACGCCGGCCATCTTGCCCTGGAGCGCCTCGCCGACACTGGCTACAGGGACTTCAAGGTCCTTGGAGCTGACGGCAGCGACGGAACCGGTGAGGTCACGCACCTTGACGGTGCCGTAACCGATGACGACGGTCTCGTCGAGCATAGTGCTGCTCTCGTGAAGTATGACGTCATACCTGTTCTTGCCTTCGGTGACGGTGAACGTCTCGTCGTTGTAACCGATGCAGGATACGACAAGTTTGGCGCCTGCAGGGACGGTCAAGGTCCAGTTTCCGTCAAGGTCGACTACGACGCCGTTGGTGGTGCCTTCAACGACAACACCTGCGCCGATTACGCCCTGACCGGATGCATCCTTAACTGTTCCTGAGATTTGTTGCTGTGCAAATGCTGATGCACAGACGCAGAGAAGCGCCCCCCCCACAAGGATAAGCCTTCTCCATAAAGAAATCAAAGACTGACTCTTCATCTGTAGAAAACAATTTGGTTAATAATTCTGTTAAAAGTAATCTCTTGGTATTACTTTTAGTGTTCTTGGCTGCGAAGATACTACAAAAATTTTAATTTCAATCCGGAGACCTCTCTAAAATATTTAAAAATCCTCCGGCAGTCCCCGAAACAGCTTCCCGGAAACCCGACGGAACACATCACAAACAAAAATCCGGACCGGA
>CAVGPE010000107.1:0-12442 GCA_963631065.1 Ruminococcus bicirculans (ex Wegman et al. 2014) | reverse complement strand
CTGGACAGACAACGACTACGGTACAATCACCGCCCTCTTCTCCATCATCTATGCCATCTGCATGCTTTTTGCCGGCAAGTTCGTGGACTGGATGGGCACCAAGAAGGGATATCTCTGGGCCATAGGAATCTGGTCCACCGGCGCGTGCCTCCATGCCGCCTGCGGCTGGGCCACCTGCCACATCGAGGGGTATGAGAGCATCAAGGCGATGCAGGCCGTGCAGAACGGTTCTGCCGCGGCTCTTGCGATAGCGTCCGTGAGCGTTTGGCTCTTCATCGCCGCACGTGCCGTGCTCGCCCTCGGTGAGGCCGGCAACTTCCCGGCCGCCATCAAGACCACCGCTGAATACTTCCCTAAGAAGGACCGCGCTTTCGCGACTTCCATCTTCAACGCCGGAGCCTCTGTCGGAGCGCTCATCGCACCGGCCACCATTCCGCTTCTCGCCCAGTATTTCAAGGACAAGGGCGTCGGCGGCGGCTGGGAGATGGCATTCATCATCATCGGCGCCATCGGCTACGTCTGGATGGCTCTCTGGGTGTTCATGTACGAAAAGCCGGAGAAGAGCAAGCACGTAAATGAGGCTGAGCTCGCCTACATCCATCAGGATGACGAGGCTGATGCCGCCGCCGCTGCCGCAGCCTCCAAGGACAAGAAGGAGGAGAAGCAGATTTCTCTCTGGAAGTGCTTTACTTTCAAGCAGACATGGGCGTTCATCACCGGCAAGTTCTTCACCGACGGCGTGTGGTGGTTCTTCCTTTTCTGGGCTCCGGCCTACTTCTCCGACCAGTTCGGCTACAAGTCTTCGTCCGGCATGGGTGTGATTCTCATCACCACACTCTACGCCATCGTGACGGTGCTGTCCATCTTCGGAGGGTATCTGCCTCGCATATTTGTTGACAAGAAGGGCATGAATCCGTATGCCGGGCGTATGCTCGCCATGCTTCTCTTCGCCTTCTTCCCTCTCTTCGCCCTCTTCGCCCAGCCTATGGGCGTGCACTCGGCGTGGTGGCCGGCCATCTTCATCGGCCTTGCCGGTGCGGGACATCAGGCTTGGTCCGCCAACCTGTTCAGCACCATCGGCGACATGTTCCCGAAGAGCGCCATCGCGACCATCACCGGTATCGGCGGCATGGCCGGCGGCGTGGGTTCGTTCCTGATTCAGAAGGGGGCCGGTCTGCTCTTCACCAAGACCGCTGAGCTCGGCTCGACGTTCACCTTCCTCGGCTTCGAGGGCAAGCAGGGCGGATATTTCATCATGTTCTGCATCTGCGGTATCGCTTACGTCCTCGCGTGGAGCATCATGAAGGCTCTCGTACCTAAGTACAAGCCTATCGTCATCGAATAATACAGGACATCGCTCAAGATATGAGGCCGGCCGCTTTTGGTCGGCCTTTTTTGTAGGTATTTTCAGGAAAATCGCACAAGGTTTATTAAAAAATTGCTATATTCGCCGCATATAACGCTATAAACGACAATAACACGAAACTATAACATTAGTTTTGGTTTTTGACCAATGTTTTGTTTAACCATTTTTTTACAGTGATTCCTATGATGAAAATTCATTTTGGAAAAGCTGTGCTTGCTGCAGTCGCCCTGATGTTTACGGGCGTCTCGGTTTTTGCGCAGCAGAATGTAACGGGAACTGTCAAGGATGCCAAGGGCGAACCCGTGATCGGCGCCTATGTGGTCGTGTCCGGCACGACCATGGGTTCCATGACTGACGTCGATGGCAACTGGGCTCTGTCCGTTCCTGCAAACTCCACCCTCGTGGCTTCCTGTGTCGGATATACCGACGCTTCTGCCAAGGTCGTTTCAGGAAAAAATGTCTATGATTTTGTTCTTGAGGAAAGCTCCGTCTTCCTCGATGATGTCGTCGTGATCGGTTATCAGACCGTCAAGAGACGCGACCTCACAGGGTCCGTATCTTCCGTCACCGGCAAGGACATCGCCAAGGTTCCTGTGGCTTCCGTGGCTCAGGCTCTCCAGGGCAAGCTCGCCGGTGTGAACGTGATGTCTCAGGACGGCCGTCCTGGCGGCAGCTCCACCATCCGCGTGCGCGGCGGCGGCTCCATCAGCCAGTCCAATGACCCTCTATATATCGTCGACGGAGTGCAGGTCAGCAGCATCGATGACATCCCTGCCGACAACATCGAGAGCATCGACGTGCTGAAGGATGCGGCTTCCACGGCCATCTACGGCGCACGTGGCGCCAACGGTGTCATCCTCCTCACCACCAAGGGCGGTTCCGAGGGCAAGGCACAGGTACGCTACGGTATGTACTATCAGTACAAGGAGAACCCTAAGACCCTCCCTGTGATGGACGCCTACGACTATGTCCTCTGGAACTGGTCTTACGCCACGGCCTACGGCGCCTCTTACGGAGACGGAGTCGCGCAGTATTTCGGCCTCGGCCCTGACTACGGCAACAATCTCGAGAAGTACCGCAGCGTCACCTCCCACAACTATATCGACGACGTGATGAAGGGCGCCAACACCTGGAACCACGACCTCTCCGTCAGCGGAGGCACGGCCGACACCAAGTACTTCGTGTCCGTCAACTATCTCAACGACGACGGAATCCGTATGAGGTCCGGGTTCGAGAGATTCGGCGCCAACGCCAAGCTCTCCCAGAAGATAACCAGGCAGCTCCAGTTCGATATGGACCTCCGCTACACGGAGATGACCATCACCGGCACCAGGTTCGACGCGGCCACCTCGGCCTACGCCTACCGTCCTGTCGACAATCCTCTCGGTGACGGCAACCCTACCCACTTCGGCAACGGTTCAAGCAGTGTCGAGGATATGTACAATCCGGTTGACGTGCTCAACAACTTCGACAACATCAACAACCGCAACCGTCTCCGCGCCAATGTCGGCCTGACCTGGAATCCTCTCAAGGGTCTCGTGGCCAAGTCCGAACTCGGCGTCAACCGCAACTGGAGCGAGACCAAGTACTGGGACAACGGACACCCGAGCGGGAAGGGCTACAAGCAGGCCAAGCTCACCAGAGGCGTAGGAAGCGGATACCGCTGGACCACCACTCTCAGCTATACGGTTCCGTTCGCCAACGAGGACCACAGTGCCACCATCCTTGCGGGTAACGAGGTGCTCAATTCAGAGTCCACCACCACATCCATCACGGGAAACTACTACCCGTCCGGATTCACTATGGACCAGGCTTTCGGTATGATCAATATGACCGGAACCAACTCGACCGGAGCCAAGGAGGATACGTTCTCCAATACTATCGGCGTGCCGAGCAACACTCTCTCCTGGTTCGGACGTGCCAATTATTCATACAAGGGACGTTATCTCTTCTCAGCATCTCTGCGTGCTGACGGATCTTCCAAGTTCGCGCCTAACAACCACTGGGGGTATTTCCCTGCCGCATCCGCCGCGTGGCGTATCTCCGACGAATCCTTTATGGAGAGCACAAAGAGCTGGCTTGATGACCTCAAGCTCCGCTTCTCCTACGGCGCCTCCGGCTCCGACAACATCAGCCCTTCTCTCTGGAAGGAGACCTGGACCACCAAGGTCATCACCGTTGACGGCGAGAAGCAGACCTCGTATGTGCCGGGCGATATGCTCAGCAACCCTGACCTCAAGTGGGAGACCACCGTTTCCCGCAACCTCGGTCTCGACTTCAGCATTCTCAAGAGCCGTGTGCGCGGTACCGTCGACTTCTACTGGAACAATACCCGCGACATCCTTATGAAGATTCCTTGCGACCCTTCATCAGGCTACACCTACCAGTTCCAGAATGTGGGTCTCACCTCCAACAAGGGTGTCGAGCTCTCTCTCGCCGGCGAAATCATCAGCCGCCGCGACTTCAGCCTCTCGGCCAACGTCACCTATTCCTACAACAAGAATATGGTGGAGGATCTTCCTGACGGCATCAACGCCGACTCCCACACGAACTGGGGTTCCACGATGCGCAAGCCGCAGTACGACTACATCATCCGTGAGGGTATGCCTCTCGGCATCGTGTCCGGATATGTGTCAGAGGGCTTCTATACGCTCGACGACTTCAACTACACGGACGGCAAGTATGTCCTCAAGGATGGAATTCCTGATTTCAAGGGTTCCGTCGTGAACTACCCGGAGGGCGTCAGGTCCCTCGTCCCTGACGGGCAGACCGCATTCCCGGGAGCTGCCAAGTTCAAGGATGTCAACGGCAACGGCTATATCGATGACGATGATGTCGACGTAATCGGAGAGATGATCCCGAAGCACACCGGAGGATTCAACATCTTCGGCAACTACAAGGGCTTCGACTTCTCCCTCGGATTCACCTACGCTCTCGGCGGCAAGGTTTACAACGCCAACGCTATGCACTCTATGATGGGCAACAAGGACAACCAGCTCGGTGAGAACCGTCTCGCCTATGTCAACGACTGCTGGAAGGCCTACAGCGTGAAGTCAGACGGCAGCCTCTACCTCGTGACCGAGCCTTCCGAGCTTGCCGCGCTCAACGCCAATGCCAAGCACGCGCTTCCTTACTCCGAATACGGTATCACCTCATCCGAATTCATCGAGGACGGCTCATATCTGCGCCTCCACACCCTGACTCTCGGATACACCCTGCCTAAGAAGTGGGTTGAGAAGGTTTCCGTACAGAATCTCCGTGTCTATGCCACCGTGGGCAACCTCTTCTGCATCAACAGCTACTCCGGTATCGACCCGGATGTGAACACCAACCTTGATGCGGGCGGAGACGGCTTCCCTACCCCTTACTATGATTACAATTCATACCCTCAGGCAAGGAGCTTCACCTTCGGTCTCAACGTTTCATTTTAATTAAGGAGATATCACAAATGAAAAAGATATTCAATATTCTTTCCGTCTGTGCTGCGGCCAGCCTTGCTCTGACCGCCTGTGATACGGAGAAGTTCCTCAACCCGACCTCTCCGTCCACGGTTGATAAGGAATTCGTGTTCTCCAATATGGAGACTGCCAACGCCTCGATGTACGGCGTGTACGAGTCTTGGAGGAGCGTCTGCAACAACCAGGTGTTCGCCGCCGGACTCTACTATGCCCTGGACGTCGCGGGTTCGGATATCGAACGCCATCCGGAGGCCTTCTCCAACCAGCCGGGCCGCCACTGGATGGAGTGCCTCTACCAGAACGGCAAATACACTTCCGAATACAGTCTCACCTCTTATCTTAAGGACAACGCCAGCGGAGCGTACAATATGCTCTATGACGTGGTCGGCAAGGCCAATGCCGTGATCGGGGCCATCGAGTCTATGAGCGACTACGATGCGATGGTCTCTTCCGCCGCTCCTTCGGATCTGGGCCAGCTCTACGGCGAGGCTGTCTGCGCGAGGGCCGTGGCCTACCGTGAGCTTATGAAGTATCACGGGGACGTGCCTTACTCCGTGCAGGCGGGAGTCGCCGCCGGCGGACTCGCCCCGCGTGACTCTGTCTATGAATGTGTGATCGCCGACCTCGAGAGGGTGATTCCTCTTATGAAGCCTGTGGGCGAAGTGGCCAAGAACAAGTTCTCCAAGACTTTCGCCCAGGGACTTATCGGACGTATGTGCCTCGATGCCGGCGGATACCAGACCCGCCGCACGGATCTCGGCGCCGGCTTCTACAAGAAGGCCGACGGCACTGTCCTCACCTTTGAGACCAAGGGTCAGCCTAACAGCAACGCTGACAACGCCGTCTATGGCCGCCGCAGCGACTGGAAGACCTTCTATGAGAAGGCCGCCAAATACTACAAGGAGGTCATCGCCAATTCCGGCTCTGCCGTATGGCACGACACCGATCCTCGCAAGAACGAGGAGAAGAGGGCTTACAACAATCCTTACCAGTACTTCTTCCAGCAGCTCAACAACCTTGAGTATGCCGACGAGTCCATCTACGAATACGCGATGACCCAGGGGGCCAGCAACGAGCGCCCTTACTCTATGGGCCGTCCTTCCAACGGAGGCGGAAGCTGGGCTTTCCCTTGCAAGAACTACGGTCAGGCCCGCATCAACCCTGCATACTACTACGGAATGTTCGACCCTAAGGATATGCGCCGCGACGTTTCCGTCACCGTTACCGGCTCCGACGGCAAGGGGGCGGAGATGCTGATTCCGTTCGTGCCTAATTCCAAGTCTTCCGGAGGCGGACTTTCTATGAACAAGTTCGACGAGAACCGTATGTCCAAGCCATATATCGTCAAGCAGCGCCAGTCCGGCATCAACGGGCCTTATATGCGTCTTGCCGAGATTTATCTCGGATATGCGGAGGTCTGCGCCGCTCTCGGTGACGACGGTACCGCGCTCGAGTATCTCAAGAAGGTTCGCGAGCGTTCGTTCCCGGCAGGACAGGCCAATACCGATGCGTTCGTGGCGAAATGCGGCAGCGTGCTGCGCGCCGTCATCGAGGAGAGGGGCTTTGAGTATGCCGGCGAGGGTGACCGCCGCTGGACTCTCATCCGCACCGGCTATCTCCCGGAGGCCATCAAGAACATCAAGGATATGACCGCCGCGATGATTGAGGGGCTCAAGACCAAAGGCAGCTACACCTTCGAGAACGGCAACACCATCTCCAGCGAGGTGTGGGTGAAGACCGTGGACGCCAAGTCCAAGTACGGCTTCCGCCTCACCGCCCAGTGCACCGACGAGTCCGATCCTGTGCTCTTCCCGGGCTGGAGAGGTCAGAACGACGACTGGACGGCCGTGGCCAACAATGCATCTTCAACCAAGTTCCCGACGGCCGGCGACAAGACCAACCTCGCCATCGAGGGACTCTTCAAGCCGGTTGCCGATGCGGCGGCTCTCGAAGCTGACGGCTATGCCAAGAAGGATTGGGGATCCGATCTCGTGAAATACGAGAAGGAGTATCTCGACTATCTCTTCTACGACTACGACTATGTGAGCGCACCTATTTATCTGGTGCCTTTCACTCCTAACGTGCTTTCTACAGGAGGATTCAAGAACGGTTACGGCTTCAAGCAGCAGTAATTCGTGCATTAATGAGTATTTTTATCTGCCGCAGCGGGGATTCGTCTTCGCTGCGGCTTTGTCCTTCTTTTTACTATATTTGTGCTTATGAGACTTTTTACCACAATCATCGCCTGCGCACTGCTCGTTTCGGGCTGCGGAGGTGGCGCGCAGAAAGCGCAGTACGGCACCTACACCAACCCTATACTCGGCGGGGACTATCCGGACCCGACGATTCTCAGGGACGGGAATGACTACTATATGACCCATTCCTCGTTTGACTACAATCCGGGCCTCATCGTCTGGCACTCCGTTGACCTTGTGAACTGGGAGCCGATAAGCTATGCGCTGCAGACCTATCTGGGCAGCGTCTGGGCCCCGGACATCGCCAAGGTTGACGGCACTTACCGCATATATTTCACCGTACACGGAAGGGGCAACTGGGTCGTCACCGCCGAAAGCCCTTATGGGCCGTGGAGCGAGCCGAAGGACCTCCACGTGGACAAGATAGACCCTTGTATCGCGGTGGCCGAAGACGGAGTCAAGTGGCTGTATCTCAGCGGCGGATGGCGCAAGCAGCTCACCCCGGACGGACTGGACACCGTGGAGGGGACGCTGGAGAAGGTCTATGACGGCTGGCCGATTCCTGACAGCTGGGTGACCGAGGGGCTGTGCCTCGAAGGGCCTAAGCTCAAGAAGATAGGCGACTGGTGGTACTATCTCAGCGCCGAGGGCGGCACCGCCGGCCCTCCTACCAGCCATATGGTGGTCGTGGCCCGCAGCAAGACCCTTGACGGGCCGTGGGAGAACTCTCCGTACAATCCGCTGATACACACCTGGAACGCCTCCGACCGCTGGTGGTCCAGAGGACACGGCTCCCTTGTCGACACGCCTGACGGACGCTGGTACTGCGTCTATCATTCCTACGAGAACGGATTCACAGGGCTTGGCCGTCAGACTCTGATGGAGCCTGTGGAACTCAGTCCCGACGGATGGTTCAAGTCCGTCATCGCCGATGCGGCGGCTCCGATTGCCGCTCCGCTCCCGCTCAATCCGCTTGACCGCAAGGCGCATCTGGGCGAGTTCCGCGTGGGTTTGGACTGGAAATACTACAAGGATTTCGACCCTTCACGAGCTTCTGTCAAGGATGGCGTGCTGACCCTCAAGGCCGCCGGCGCCAGTCCTGCTGATTCCGCTCCGCTGATGTTCGTTGCGGGCGACCACGCCTATGAGTTCGAGGTGGAGATAGACCGCACTCCGGAGGCCGTGGCCGGGCTTGTCATCTATTATGACAGCCGTTTCTACGTGGGTCAGGGCATCAACGGCAGAGGTACGCTCCGCTTCCGCCGCGACAAGGGCGGCGTGCGTACCAAACTCCCTGATACAGAGCATCTGTGGCTGCGTCTGCGCAATGACAGTCAGGTCATTACCGGGTACTACAGTCTCGACGGGGAGAACTGGGTCAAGGAAGAGTGGGGGATGGAAATCTCCGGATTCAACCACAACACCTTCCACGACTTCCAGAGTATGCTTCCGGGCCTGATGGCCGCCGGCAAGGGCGAAGTCAGGTTCAGCAATTTCAGATATAGAGTTCTCGATTAACTATGCGCAAGCTTGTCCTATCCCTTGCGATGCTGCTTGCTGCCCTCTCTCTTGCGGCGCAGACTATTGATTATAAGGGGACTGAGGTTGAACTCGGCCCTCACGCCCTATATGTCGACGGAAGCCTTGGCGAGGCGCAGGCGGAGAAGTCCCCGTATATGTTCCGGGACTTCGGCGAGGCTGTGAAGCATCTTACTGACGGTACCCGGGACAAGCCGATGAGGGTGTACATAGCCCCGGGCGTATATTGGATTGACGACCCGGACGACCCCGAAATCCGTGTTCCCAAGCCGGGGAAGGGATCTCCAATAGGGCTTGAAATCCGCTGCGAGGCCCTGCAGCTGCTCGGCATCTGCACGGATCCGCGCGACGTGGTGCTGGCCTGCGCAAGGGGGCAGACCCAGGGTGCGAGGGGCAATTTCACGATGTTCGACTTCTACGGGGACGACCTGGTTGTCAGAGACCTGACAATGGGCAACTACTGCAATATAGACCTGGTCTATCCGCGCAATCCCGCTCTGAACCGTCCGAAGCGCAATTCCGCCATCACCCAGGCGCAGCTCGCGTTCTGCCACGGCGACCGCATCTATGCGGAGAACGTGCGTTTCGACTCGCGTCTGAACCTCACTCCGCTGAGCGGCTCGAAGCGGACGCTCTTCGTGGGCTGCCATTTCGAGAGCACCGACGACTCTCTCAACGGCGCGGCGGTATATCTCGGATGCGATTTCGACTTCTGGGGCAGGCAGCCTTTCGGGAGTGTGGACCGCTGCGGGACAGTATTTATGGACTGCGACTTCAATGTCCGCCACGGCGAGGCGGTGCAGGCCCTGAGCAAGAGCGTGGGCCGGCATTCCATCGTGGACGTGCGCTACCGCGCTCTCCGTCCGGTGCAGCTCGCGTGGACTTTCCGCCCGGAGGAGTGGCTGCGCTGCTATCAGTACAATATCACTCTCGACGGCGATCCGGCCTTTGTCGGTGCGGCGAAGCCCTACAACACCGTCTGTCTCGACCAGAAGAGCCAGCTCTCCGCCTACAGGCTCACAAGGGATGACGGCAGCGTGCTGTACAACACATATAACCTGCTGCGCGGAGACGACGGCTGGGATCCGCAGGGCATCAGGGAAGAAGTCGAGGCCCTTGGCCGCAGGGACGGGGTTGACTATTCCGATATTCCGACCTGTCTCGATATGAATCTGCGCGAGGCCTGGATCCAGACCGGCGGAGAGTCGCTGACGCTCACTGCCACTGCCGTGCGCCATCTCGGCTACCCTCTGCACAATCAGAGGGTATATTGGAAAGTCCAGCCTGGATACGGGCGCTTCGTGACGCTCTCCTGCACGCAAGGGGAGGAGTGCATCGTCACCGCCGTCAACAGGGGTGACAGGACTCAGGTCTTCGACATAATCGCCTATACTGAGGAGGGGCTTGAGGTGGCCGCGGAACTTACCGTGGCCCCGGATTTCGTGGAGGCTCCTTCGTTCGCCTCCGCTCCGGAACTCAGGATTGGCGGCGCTGTCGCGAGCGTCAGCTATGAGCTTGACCTTCAGGGCCGTGCGGATGAGTCTCTGGTGACCTGGTACCGCTGCGACGACCGCAGGGGCGGCGGCGCTGTGCCGGTGAGCGTGTCACGCTTCGGCGAACCCCGGAAGACTTACACCCTCACCCGCGAGGATGCGGGCCACTATCTGATGGTCGGGGTCGCCCCGAAGCATCTGCGCTGCGAGGCCGGTGAGGAAGTCCGCGTCGTGGGCCGGCATCCGGTCAAGGCCGCAGGGCTTCCGCAGACCAAGGTCTATGAGACTGATTTCAGGGATTTCCCCTGCACCAATCAGCTCGAAGTGAAGCCCGGCTACTGGACCGTGGACGGCTTTATGCCGGAGGACACCAGGATGTACTATTCCTCACAGCCCGACCTTGGCAGAGACTGCTGGATCTACGGTACGGGCATCAACGGGGCCAAGGGTTACGGAATCCAGCCTGTTCAGCAGGGTGCGCGTCTGCGTTATACCCCTCTCAAGGGGGAGTATGGCGATATGAGCGTGACCTGGCAGATCGATCCGGCAAAGGACGGCGGGCAGGGTTTCGCCAGCGCGAGACAGCAGTATCTCGACCTTTTCGTGAAGTTCGACACCGCTACCCTGACGGGCTATGCGCTCCGCGTAATCCGCACTACCAAATACGCCAATGCCGTAGACGCACTCCTTGTCAAGTACACTGACGGCAGGGTGGAGCCTCTTTGCGATCCGGTCACCGTGGACTGCTTCCTCACGGGCTGCGTGCTGAGTGTCAGATACTGCGCAGGCGAGCTCAGCGCTTCCGTCAGCGGCCCGAGGCACGTCGCGGAACTCGCTTCAGACCCACTCGTGCGGCGCTCCGTAGAACTCTCGGCAAGGGTCGGGATGAATGATTTCGGCGGCTTCGGCCTCCAGCACACCAGCACGGTAGGCAGCGAGAGCCGCATACTCGTACATTCGGTCAAGGCCGAGTGGAAGTAGGGGAAAGTCTATAAATATATGTAAAGCCTCTTTACAAGACCGTAAAGAGGCTTTACAGTTTCTGCTCCGTTCCTGAATTGTAAAATATTGAAACACAAAAGATTGATGAGTATGGCACAGAGTTGGATTCGGGCTTTTGCGTTGTCCGGGGATTTGACGGGACGCGGATGCCCGCTTCCGGACAGAAGACAGACGTGATTATACAATTTCAGAACTATGGGCATATTCAGAAAAAGGAAGATGGGGACGCCTCTCTCCGGGGTGCTGAACATTCTGGGGATGACGGTGGCGTTCGCGGCGCTGTACATCATTATGGTGCAGGTGCATCACGACCTGACTTATAACAGGGAGGTCAAGGACGCGGACAGAATCTACTGCGTCTCTCTTCCGGACTGGTATGAACAGGGGAAGTACATGGTCTGGCTGTGCAGACCGCCATTCGAACAGATTATCTCCACGGCTTCCGAGATTGAGGCCGGAGGTACCGGCTATCTGTCCGGGGCGCAGACCGAGGTGATTGTCGGGGACGGCAAGAATCCTACGCTTTCCGACCCTATCGTCTCAATCCGCCTCTCCTCTATGAACAGAGGCACGCTTGACGTATTCGGCTTTGAGCTTGCGGAAGGCTCCTGGGACAACTATGTCGGTGTCTGGGACTATGCCTTCAGCGAATCCGCCGCAAGGAAATATGGAGTCGGAGTCGGCGGACATATTATGATAAGGGACTGGCGGTCCGGTACTTATCATAATGCCAACGTGGTGGCGATATACAAGGATATGCCGATGAACTCCGACCTGTCGGTTTTCGAGGCAATCTGCCCGATAGGGGACGAGTCCATAGACAGCTGGAACGAGTGGAGCTACCCGTACTATTTCAAGGCCGTGGAGGGAGTGTCCAAGGACGACCTGGAGGCTGCCGCGCGTAGGGCTATGAAGGACGCATTGGGGACCGGCTATTCCGATGCCGACGAGGAGGAGCTGGCTGAATCCATGGAGCGGATGGTGGTTCACCTTATTCCCTTGACAGAGACATATTTCGACCGGACGATTGCCAACACCAACGGTGCGGTCGGCAACAAATCTACGACATACACCCTGCTCTGCGTCGCCCTTCTGGTCATCATCATCGCGTTCATCAATTTCGTAAACTTCTTCTTCGCCCTCGTTCCCGTGCGTATGCATTCGGTCAACACCAGAAAGGTTCTCGGAGCCTCAAGGGCGAGCCTTGTCCTGGACTGCGTGGGGGAGGCCGTCTCGTTGATAGCCGTCTCGCTGCTGTTGGCCGCGGCTCTTGCATTGCTGTTCCGGAGCTCTTCGGCGGCGAACCTCATCACCTGCTCCACGGCGTTCGGGGCGAACGTGTCCGTGGGGATATTTACAATCGTCCTCGGACTCGCTCTCGCCGTCGTC
>CAVGPE010000106.1:1553-14061 GCA_963631065.1 Ruminococcus bicirculans (ex Wegman et al. 2014) | reverse complement strand
TCTGCTTGCGGTTGAAGAATCCCACCTCGGTAGGGAGAATCTCTCCGCCGCCCTCGAACACCTGCACCTTGCACTGGCCGCAGTTGGCCTTGCCGCCGCAGGCTGAAGGGAGGAGAATCTTCTCTCCGGCGAGAGTGCTCATCAGCGAGCTGCCCGGAGTGACATTAAGCTCCTTCTTGCCGTTGTTGATGTCAATCCTGATGGTGCCCTTCGGGGTAATCTTCTCCTTGACTACGAGCAGGATGACCACCAGAAGCACGGTTATTATCGTGATGATTGCAACAGCTGAAATAATCGTTATACTCATATCTCTGTCCTCCTCCTGCTAAAGATCAAAACCCATAAAAATCATAAACGCGATGCCCATCATACCCACAGTGATGAAGGTGATGCCTATGCCTCTGAGCGGCTTAGGCACATTGCAGTAGGACATCTTCTCGCGTATGGCCGCGAGGCAGACGATGGCGAGATACCAGCCTATGCCGGAACCCAGCGCATACACCGCAGACTCTCCCACATTGGCGAAGTCCTTCTGCTCCATAAAGAGCGAGCCTCCGAGTATGGCGCAGTTCACCGCGATAAGCGGGAGGTAGATTCCCAGCGAAGAATAGAGCGACGGGAGATACTTCTCCACAATCATCTCGACGAGCTGCGTGAACGCCGCAATCACCGCGATGAAGATGATGAAGCTCAAAAAGCTCAGATCCACGTCCGCGAACTGCGGCCCCATCCACTTCAGGGCTCCTGGGAGCAGCAGGTATTTGTCGATGAGATAGTTGAGAGGTAGCGTACACAGAAGCACGAACACGACGGCGAGTCCCAGCCCGTGCGCGGTCTTCACGTTCTTCGATACGGCCAGATACGAACACATACCGAGGAAGTACGCGAAAATCATATTGTCAATGAATATTGACCTGACAAACAAGTTTATATATTCCATCTTACGTCGCTGTTATTTTTCCTGAAGATCCTTGTCGCAGGCCCTCTGGATCCAGATGAGACATCCGAGGAGTATGAGGGCGAACGGCGGGAGTATCACGAGGTTGTTTGCAATGTATCCGGCAGGGAGAACCTGCATCCCGAAGAGCGTGCCGCTTCCGAAAAGCTCGCGGAAGAAGGCTACCACGACGAGTATCAGCGCGTAGCCGAATCCGTTGGCCAGCCCGTCGAGCAGCGAAGGAATCGGCTTGTTGCCGAGGGCGTAGGCCTCGATGCGCCCCATCACGATACAGTTGGTGATGATGAGGCCGACATATACCGACAGCTGCTTCTCGATGGAATAGGAATATGCCTTGAGGAACTGGTCCACCACGATTACCATCAGCGATACGACCACGAGCTGCACGATGATGCGCACGCGGTTGGGGATGGTGTTTCTCATCAGGGAGACCACAAAACTTGACAGCGCTGTGACCACCATTACGGACAGTCCCATCACGCAGGCTCCCTTGAGCTGCACAGTGACGGCGAGCGAGGAGCAGATACCGAGAATCAGGACGGTTACCGGATTCCCCTTGAGTATCGGGTTGAGGATTGTTTCTTTAAGATTGCTCATAACTTATTCCTCCGTACTTGTTGAGACTTTGTCCAGATAGCCCTTGTATGCCGCGACCCAGATGTCGATGGCCGTTCCGAGTCTCTGGCTGGTGATAGTCGCGCCGGTGATGGCGTCCACCGCGCTCTGCGCCCCTTGCGGAGCTCCGCCCTTCACCACGTCGAAAGGCTTCTGCGCATTGTCCAGATCCAGCTTCTTGCCGATGAACTGCTCCCTGAACCAAGGCTCGTCCTTGATTTTGGCGCCAAGGCCCGGAGTCTCGCTCGCGTGGTCGAAATATGCACCCGCGATTGTCCTGAGGTCAGGCTGCAGGGCGATGTAGCCCCAGATAGGGCCCCAGAGTCCCGCACCGTACACCGGAATGACGGTCAGCCCGGACTTGAATATGTAAACCGGCAGGGTCGGATTCCCGTTCTTGGTAATTGCGACGTTCTGCGGTTTGAGATTGTCAATCAGTTCGATGTTGTTCTTGGAGGTTCCGAGGTCGCCGATCTTTTCACCCTTGAGGTCAATCGTGAAGGCCTGCGCAATCTCTTCGGAATATTTCGTGAGTACGGCGTCGTTGCCGATTGCCTTGAAATCGTCCATCGTGCCGAGCTGCGCCGCCACCATCATCTGGGAGAGGGCCTCCGCCTTGACGTTGGCGGACTGCTTCGGACCGAGCGACATCGCCGTGAAGGCAAGCGCCGCCGCAACTACCACGACAACTATCGCCGTGTAGATGACTGTATAGACATTACCGTTAGTATTCATATCTATGCGACTTTAAGTTTCTTTGCCTTGCCTGAGATGTGCCTGCTGATGACCACGTGGTCAATCAGCGGAGCGAAGGTGTTGCAGAGCAGGATGGCGAGCATCATACCCTCGACATAGCCCGGATTGAACAGTCTCACGAGCATACACAGCACGCCGATGAGGATGCCGTATATCCACTTGCCGCACTCGGTCTGGGCGGAGGTCACAGGGTCGGTGGCCATGAACACGGCTCCGAACGCGAACCCGCCGTAGAGCAGCTGCATATGGCAAGGGATGGAAGTCACGCCCGCGAGGTCGCCGATAAGCCCTATGGCGAGGGCTCCGGCCACGCAGCCGGCCATAATCTTCCAGCTGGCCACGCCCGTCCATATCAGGATGGCGGCTCCTATCAGTATGGCTATCACTGAAGTCTCGCCGACGGACCCCGGAACGGTGCCTATGAACATATCCCAGAATCCGGTGCCGTACTGCGCGCTTGCGCCGTCAAGGGCGAGCGGGGTGGCTCCGGTATATCCGTCCACGAGCTTCTCTCCCGGTCTGAACGAAATCCAGCAGTCTGAGCCGGACATATAGTTGGGATAGGAGAAGAAGAGGAATGCGCGGGTGAGGAGCGCAGGATTCCAGATGTTCATTCCTGTGCCTCCGAAGACCTCCTTGCCGAAGATGACGGCGAACGCCACCGCGATGGCGAGCATCCAGAGAGGGATGTCCACAGGGACGATGAGCGGGATGAAGAACCCGGACACGAGGTAGCCCTCGCTGACTTCCTCGCCTCGGATCTGGCTGGAGGCGAACTCGATGCCGAGACCCACGATATAGGATACGAGGTAGAGCGGAAGTACCTTGAGGAAGCCGTACCAGAAGTTGCCGAGGATGTCAATCCCGGTCTGCCCGACGGCAAGGCTGTGCTGATAGCCGACGTTCCACATTCCGAAGAGGGCCGCCGGGGCCGCCGCTACAAGCACGACGATGAGTATTCGCTTGAGATCTATGGCGTCGCGCACGTGGGACCCCTTGAGGGTGACCGTCCCCGGCACGTGAAGGAAAGTCTCAAAAGCGTCGACTGTAGAATGCAGCCAGTGGAGTTTGCCTCCTTTTTCAAAAATCTTGTTCATACCTTTAAGCCATTTCCTTGAGCATAAGGTCTATGCCTTTTGCGATGATTTCCTGAATGCTGTTCTTGCTCGGGTCGATGAACTCGCACAGCGCGAGATCCTCGGGCAGCACCTCGTAGATGCCGAACTGTTCCATCTTGTCGATGTCCCCGGCAAGGCAGGCCTTGGTGAGATAGACAGGATAGATGTCCATAGGGAGGACCTTGGCGTAATAGCCGTCGTTCATCAGGAATGCGCGTACGCCTCCGTGCAGGTTGGTGTCCATGGCGTACTTTCTCCACGGGGTGAGCCAGGAGAAGTAGCTGTGGTCGGAACTGTACTGCCTGCAGCGCAGCGGACGGGCCCATCCGAGAAGCTCCTTGTCCACGCCCTCGCGGATGAGGGTTATCTGGCTGTCGAAGAAGCCAAGATAGCCGTCGACACCGACATTCCTGCCGCTGAGGACATCTCCGCTGATGAAGCGTATGCCCTCCGGGCTGCCCCCGAAGAACGGGGCGAGTTCCCTTATCGGCATACCCGGAACGGTCTCGACATAGGACGGCTCGATGGCCATAGGCCCGCAGACGGCCACCTTGCGGCGGACGTCATAGCGGCCGGTGAGGAAGAGCCTTCCGATGGCGGCGAGGCCTTCCGGTGAGATTGTCCATACCGTCTCACCCTTGAGAATAGGGGAGATGTGGCTGATCTGCACCCCGACATTGCCTGCCGGATGTCTGCCCTTGAAGCTGTGCAGCTGTACGCCGGTGAGCTTCGTGAACGCGGATGCCGGCTTCCCGGCGTCGAGGCCGATATGTACGCCTCCGTCCGTGAGTTTGCCCAGGGCGTCCGCTCCGGCCTGAACCGCCTTTATCCTGTCGGCGAGGCAGAACTCGCTGTCAGCCGCGAGCGGGGCCGTGCTGAATGCTGAGACGAAGATGGCCTTCGGACGGATATCCGGATTGGCGATGACCCCGTAAGGCCTCTGGACGAGCCAAGGCCACAGGCCGCTCTGCAGGAGTGCCTGACGCACCTGGTCCGCAGTCAGGACGGATGCGTCTTTCGCACCGAAATCAACGCTCTTCCGCTCGCTGTCAGCCTCGATGAGGACTGCGAGCAGCTTGCGCTTGTCGCCCCTGACAAGTTCCTTGACCGTTCCGCTTACCGGAGAGGTCAGGAGAATGTCGGGATTCTTTTTGTCCGCAATGACGGGAGAGCCGCAGAGCACTTTGTCCCCCTCCTTGACCAGAAGCCGGGGCAGGAGACCCTTGAAGTCGGTCGGACAGACCGCCACAATGCCCGGAGCAATCGCCTTGGAGACGTGAAGTTCCGCTTCTCCCTTGAGAGGGATGTTCAGACCCTTTTTCAAAACGATGTTTTGTGACATTTATTATGACCGTTAATATGATTTGCAAAATGCGCTGCGAATTTACTCATTTTTTTCGTAATTTCGCGGCGCTATGGAGGATAAAATGAATGCCGTTCTTCAGGGATTGAACGAAGAGCAGAAAAAGGCGGTGGAATGTGTGGAAGGACCGGTGCTGATAGTTGCCGGAGCGGGTTCCGGCAAGACCAGAGTTCTTACCGGGCGCATTGCGTATATGCTTGCTGGAGGGGTGGATGCGTCGAGGATACTTGCCCTGACCTTCACCAAGAAGGCCGCCGGGGAGATGAAGTCCAGACTGGCCGATATGGTAGGGGAGAGGGCCTCCCGCCGGCTCGTGACGGGGACGTTCCACGCGGTGTTCGTCCGCTTCCTCAGACAGTACGCCTCTTCGCTCGGATATCCGGAACGCTTCACCATCTGCGACACCTCCGACTCTACGGGAGCAATCAAGGCCTGCATCAGGGAACTCGGCCTCGACGACAAGATTTACAAGCCCAAGGACGTGCTTTCGAGGATATCGATGGCCAAGAACAGCCTTGTCACCGTCAGCGGCTACCGCAACAACGCGGAGCTGATGGTCTCCGACTCCCACAGCCGCCGTCCGAGGCTTTGCGACCTCTATGAACTCTACCAGAAGAAGCTCAAGACCGCAGGGGTGATGGATTTCGATGATATCCTCCTGAATATGAACTACCTGCTTCGCGACAACAAGGAAGCCCTGCTTGAGATTGCCGACAGGTTCTCCTATATAATGGTGGACGAGTACCAGGATACCAACTACGCCCAGTACCTGATATTGAAGAGACTCGCGCAGTTCCACCACAACATCTGCGTGGTCGGGGACGACAGCCAGTCCATCTATGCTTTCCGGGGTGCGAAAATAGAGAATATCCTCAATTTCAAGAAGGACTACCCGGAGTGCCGCACCTTCCGTCTGGAGCGCAACTACCGTTCGACCTCCAATATAGTGGACGCGGCCAATTCGCTTATAGAGCACAATGACGGGCGCATCCCCAAGAAGTGCTACTCGGTCGGGGAACGCGGGGAGAAGATAAAGCTTCTGAAGACATATACGGAGCAGGAGGAGGCCGTGTCGATAGTGTCTGAAATCACGGCGAGGATGCGCGAAGCGCACTGCCTCTACCGGGATTTCGCCATACTCTACAGGACGAATTCCCAGTCGAGGGTTCTTGAGGAGCAGCTGCGGCGGCGCAATGTGCCGTATATGATATATTCCGGCAACTCCTTCTTCGACAGGGCCGAGGTGAAGGATATGATGGCCTATTTCAAGCTGGCCGTCAACCTTTCGGACGACGAGTCGTTCCGCAGGGTGGTCAACAAGCCTGCGAGGGGGATAGGGGACACTACTTTCCGCCTTGTGGAGACGAAGGCCTCCGCCGAGGGGATTCCTCTCTATGAGGCCGCGCTTCAGCTGCCCAAGACGGCGGCTTTCTGCGGGATGATGAAGGGCCTTTCGGATATGGTGGACACCACGGACGCGCACGCTCTCGCCCTGATGATTGCGGAGAAGAGCGGGCTGTATGCCGCGTATAAGGCCGATACCAGCATCGAGGGGCTTTCGCGGGTGGCCAATATCGATGAACTGCTCAATTCTGTGGCCGCGTTTGCGGAGGAGCGGGAGATGGAGGCGGAGGCCGAGGATACGGACGGGATGCCGGGAGTCGTGACGCTCGACGCTTTCCTTGAGAATGTCTCGCTGCTGAGCAATGTCGACGTCCCTGCCGGAGACGAGGACAACAAGGTGGCCCTAATGACGGTCCACTCCGCCAAGGGTCTGGAATTCCCCTATGTGTTCGTGGCGGGGATGGAGGAGAATCTGTTCCCGAGCCTCTCTATGCTCTCCACCAAGCAGAGCATAGAGGAGGAGAGGAGGCTCTTCTATGTGGCCGTCACCCGCGCGGAGAAGGCTCTCGCGCTGTCATTCGCCGGGACGAGGATGCGCAACGGCAAGCACGAGTCCAACTCGCCGTCCCGTTTCATCAGGGAAATCGACCCCTGCTACATAGAGAATCCCCTTCAGGATGAGGATTACGGGAATTCCGGCATAGTCCACGAGTGGGGAGGTTTCGGCTCCCGTTTCACCGGGGGCAGGCTGGACAGGATGGAGCGGCGTTCTCCGGGGTCTTACGGCCAGTCGTCCCGCGTGACCTACGAACGCAGGGAGCGTCCGGCGTCACGGCCCGTACAGTCAGTGCAGCCCGCAAGGCCGATGCCGAAGCCATATCCGGAACGCAGGCCTCTGCCCGCTGCGGACGCGGACTTCGAGGCTGTGGATATGACAAAGCTGCATATCGGCGAGCGCGTGGAACACAACCGTTTCGGAGCCGGGGTGATACTCGACCTGAGCGGAAAAGCGCCCGATATGAAGGCCCGCATCCGCTTCGATGCGTACGGAGAGAAACTCCTGCTGCTCAGATACGCGAAAATCCGTCCGGCGAAGAATCCGGCCTAGTCCTCGAAAACCAGCTTCTCGATAAATACCTGGCGCTCGCCCGACCGGCCTTCCACGATGTGGGCGCCGTCCGTTTCAGCGTGGTAAAGGGTCACGGTCTCTCCGGGACGGACTTCCTTGTTGAAGTTGATTGTGACCTCGCGCAGGAAATGTCCGAATACGAGTTCCTGCGGCAGGTTGTCAAGCGCCCACACCGTATATTTGACATTGTTGGCGTGTCCGTTGTAGTCCACGTCCGACCAGTTCACGCGGTGGGTCCCCATCTCCCGGAGTTCCGCCCCTTTCGGGAAAGCGATTTTGGGGCAGGTTCCCGGGATGGCTTCGTCGCCGCTCTGCGCCTCTGCGGGAATCAGCTCCATCACCTTGTCGTCCCGGCAGATGTGCCTTGTCTCGGCATTCATCACAATCCAGGAGCTTGAGGAGTTCACGGCCACCCGTCCGATGCTGTCCAGCAGCTGATAGTCGCGGATGAAATACAGTCCGTCAAGGCCTCTGTGCCAGGTGCTTATGTTTATCTTCTCGTCGAAGCGGACCTTGCGCTCGAAGCGGGTCTGCATCCTCGCGAGCACCCACACGCAGTTGTGTTCCTTAAGCCTCGTGTCGCCGAAGTCAAGCTGCTGCGCCGCCTTGACTGCCAGCTGCTGCGCCATATCCAGAAAGGACTCCGGCCTGAGCAGGTGATGGCAGTCGGACATATAGCAGCAGACAATCGAATCTTCGGAATATCTTGATTTTCCGGTCATTTCAGAAAAGTTTCTATCTATACTCAAGTTTCGCAAGTAATAAAATTTGTTGTAAAATAAGCATTGTGCAGGTACTTGCGAAACTTAAACTATCTATACTTTATGGGGTTCGTGTCAATCCCGGTGACCGACACCTCCAACTCGGGGAACTCCCTGCGGAGAATGTCCCGCAGCAGCTCTATGGTGAATTTCTCGCTCTGATAGTGGCCGAGTTCGGCGAGCAGGACGGAGGAATTCTCGAAATAGTCGTGGTAACGGAACTCTCCGCATACGAAGCAGTCCGCCCCCTCGCGTATCGCGTCCGGAAGCAGGAACGCCCCGGCTCCGCCGCAGACGGCAATGCGGCTTATCATCCTTCCGTCCGTCTCCGAGTGCCTGAGGCAGGACACTCCGAACTTCTCCTTGAGAGAAGAGAGGAAGTCCTCGTCGCGGACGGGTCTGCGCAGCGTCCCCACGACTCCGGAACCGCCGTCAGCACCGTCTTTGGGCGAGAGCCAGTGCAGGTCTTCCATCCCGATGATGCCGGCTATTCTGTAATTGACTCCTCCCGGCGCATTGTCGAGACTGGTGTGCGAAGAATATATCGCGATGCCGGCCCTTATGGCATTGACCGCGCAGCGCTGCTGGTATGTGGCGTCGCCCACGGTCTTGAGCGGGTGGAACAGCAGCGGGTGGTGCGAGAGTATGAGCTGACAGCCGAGTCCGGAGGCCTCGTCGACTATGGCTTCGGTCACGTCGAGGCAGACCAGAACGGAAGAGACCTCCTGCTCCGGGCTTCCGACCTGCAGGCCGGAATTGTCGAAGCCGTCCTGTATCGAGAGCGGGGCCGCCTTTTCGACGGCACGGATTATCTCCTTGAGTTTCATATTATTTCATCCATCTGTCAAGCCATCCGTAGAATTCCCTGTGCCAATATAGGGAGTTCTGCGGTTGGAGAATCCAGTGGTTCTCCTCCGGGAATACGACGAGCTTGGACGGAACTCCCATCATCTGCGCGGCGTTGAAGGCCGCCATCCCCTGGGTGTACGGAATGCGGAAGTCCATCATCCCGTGGATGCAGAGGATAGGGGTGTGCCATTTCGTGATCATCGATGACGGGTCGCCGGCATAGTGCTTCCGGGCCTTCGGCGTATTGGCGTAAGGCGCTCCGGCCTGCTGCATACCTCCGAAAGTGATTCCGTCACCTGCAGGCCCGGTCTTGCCCGGGGTGTAGGCGTATTCCTTGAGTCCGCCGTTGTCCCAGTTGGCGAACCACATCTCTTCGGTGGTGTACCAGAGGGCCTTCTCGTCGAAGATGCCGGCGTGAGCGATGAAGCAGTCGTAGAGGTCTCCGTGCATACCTTCAAGCATATATGCGGAATATCCTCCGTAGGATGCCCCGACGCAGGCGAGCTTGCCGACATAAGGCTTGCTCTTGATGTAACGCCCGGCGCTCAGGTAGTCCTGCATATTGAGTCCGCCGTAGTCGCCGGAAATCTGCTCCTTCCACTGCTGTCCGAATGCGGTCGTGCCGCGACGGTTGGGACGGATGACGACATATCCCTGCTGAGCCATCAGGCGGTAGCACCAGCGGTAGCTCCAGTCCTGGGAATTGGTCCCCTGCGGGCCTCCAAGCACGATTTCGATGGCCGGATATGTCTTGCTGCTGTCGAAATGCGGCGGGTAAGTAATCCAGCACTGCATCTGCTTGTGGTCCACGGTCTCCACCAGCACGCTCTCGGAAGTGATGTCGTCGAGCTGCGAGAGTATGTGTCCGTTCTCGTCGGTAATCTGCCTGTAGGATGTGCCGTTGTAGGTGATGTCCACGGCCACGAGTTCTGTCGGGAACTTCAGGCAGGAGTATGAGGCGAGCAGCCTTACTCCGTCCTTGCCGTCGATGACGGCGAAAGGGGAGTCGAAGTCGTACCACCAGTCAGCTCCGGTGATGCGCCGCACGTCTCCGCTGAGGTCTATGCAGAACAGGCCCTGAATGCCCTCTGAAACGAGGGAATTGAAGAAAATCTCGTTCCCGTGCCATACCGGACCGGCCACATCGTTGTCGAAGGTGGAGCTGAGTTCGCGTACGGTATCCAGTCCGACGCTGTCTCCGAGAGTTACATCGCATACCATAAGTCTCTGACGGTCGGCCTCATAGCCGTCCCTTGCCATAGAGACCCAGGCCAGATGCCTGCCGTCGGCGCTCCATACCGGGTCGGTGTCATAGCCTCCGGATGTGGTGACCGGGACTGTCTCTCCGGACTGTATGTCGGTGATGTAGATGCAGCTGTTGGTGCTGAAGGCGTACTGCTTGCCTGTCTTCTTGCGGCAGGAGTAGGCTATGTGCCGGCTGTCCGGAGCCCAGGCGAGCTGCTCGACACCTCCGAAAGGCTCTGTCGGCAGTTCATAAAGTTCTTCTGTTCCCAGAATGTCGAAAGAATTGTCAGGGGTGATGAGCGCTCCTCCCAGCGGAGCTACATAGGAGCGCGGCACTTCCGTCACCCAATGGTCCCAGTGACGGTACATCAGGTCCTCGGTGGCGTAGGCCTGCGCCTTGTCGAGCGCGGGGTCGCTGTCTGCGGGCTGCTGGAGAGCGGTGTTCCTGATGCTGCTTACATAGATTACATTGGCCTCGTCTGGGGAGATGCTGAAAGCGCTGACTCCGGACGGCACCTCGCTGAGTTTCTGCATTTTCCCGAGGCTTTTCCCCTTGAACGGGGCCTGCCATATCTGGTTTTTGAAAATGAAATATATCTTCGAGCCGTCCTTGGACCACCTCGCGTTGCTTACTGAGGAAGCGTAACGGCTGAGCTGCACTTTGCCCGTGCCGTCCGTGTTGCAGATGAAGAGGTTGCGGCAGCTGCGGTTGTCCTTGACGGAGGTGTAGGAGACTCCGTACAGGATTCTGCTTCCGTCCGGGGAGAGCTGCGGGTCGGAGAGCCTCCCGAGCGCGAGCAGGGTCTCCGGGGTCATCACTCCGTTTTCTATTTTGATTTCCGAGGGGCCGATGTAGCCGCTTTCGGCATTTTTGGAAGTACAACTCATAATTGCGGTCGCCGCAATGGCGCAGAATAAAAATTTCTTCATAATGCCGCAAATATACTCATTTTCCGCCAAAGGAGGACGGATTCTCACTCAGCTTATCCTGCTGTAGTCCCGGATTTCGTACTTGCCTTTCCGCAGTTCACGCGCAAGGAGGGCGTTTTCCGGCCTTGAAAGAGTCGGGTCGGCTTCCAGCGTCCGTTCCGCGTCCGCCCTCGCCTCTGAGAGCAGCGCCCCGTCCTTCGCGAGGGAGGCTATCGAGAGACTGATCGGGAGGCCGCTCTGCTGCGTGCCTTCCAGGTCTCCGGGACCCCTCATCTTCATATCCTGCTCCGCTATCTCGAATCCGTCTTCCGTGGAACACATCAGATCGAGCCTCTGCTGCGCCTCTTTGGATGTCTTGTTGTCCTTGACCAGTATGCAGTAGGACTTCTCCGCCCCGCGTCCGACCCTGCCGCGCAGCTGGTGCAGCTGGCTCAGGCCGAATCTCTGCGCACTCTCTATCACCATCACCGATGCGTTCGGCACGTCGACCCCGACCTCTATGACGGTGGTCGATACGAGTATGTCCGCTCTCCCGGCGGCGAAAGCCTCCATATTGAAGCTCTTCTCTTCCGCACTCTGCTGCCCGTGGACTATCGCAACCTTGTAGTCCGGCAGGGGGAAGGCCCGGACTATCTCCTCATAGCCGTTCTGAAGGTTCTGCAAGTCCATCTTCTCGCTTTCGAATATCAGGGGATAGACCACGAAAGCCTGCCTGCCGGAGGCGATTTCGTCCCTGATGAACTTGTACATCGCGTTGCGGCGGTTCTGTCCTATGCAGACTGTCCGGACCGGCTTGCGTCCCGGCGGCAGCTCGTCTATCACCGAGACGTCGAGGTCTCCGTAGAATGTCATCGCCAGCGTGCGCGGGATAGGGGTGGCTGTCATCACGAGTATATGCGGGGCGGAGCTGTTCTTCGCCCAAAGCTTGGCCCTCTGGTCCACGCCGAAGCGGTGCTGCTCGTCTATTACGGCGAGTCCCAGATTGCGGAAGACGACGCTGTCCTCAATGAGCGCGTGCGTGCCGACTATGATTCCTATGCTGCCGTCAGCCAGTCCGGCGTGTATCTCGCGGCGCTCCTTCGCGGTGCTGCTGCCGGTGAGGACGGCGCTCCTGACGGAAGTCGGAGCGAGATATTTCGCGATATTGGCGGCGTGCTGTCTGGCGAGAACCTCGGTGGGGGCCATAATGCAGGCCTGATAGCCGTTGTCCACCGCAAGCAGGCAGCTCAATACGGCGACCAGCGTCTTGCCCGAACCCACGTCCCCCTGAAGCAGGCGGTTCATCTGATATCCTCCCGTGAGGTCCGCCTGGATCTCGTGCATCACCTTGCGCTGCGCTCCGGTGAGGCTGTATGGCAGAGAACGGTAGCAGGCGTGGAAATTGTCCCCGACACGGGGCATCTTGAGTCCCGCCGCACCTTTTGAGCGGACATATTTCTG
>CAVGPE010000106.1:0-1543 GCA_963631065.1 Ruminococcus bicirculans (ex Wegman et al. 2014) | reverse complement strand
TCTGCTTGAGCAGGGAGAGCTGGAGCAGAAACAGCTCCTCGAATTTCAGCCGGCGGGTCGCTTTGGCGAGCGCGTCACCGTCCTTGGGGAAATGGATGTTGTAGAGGGCGAACTTCAGCGAAACGAGATTCTTGTCGCGTAGTATGTAATCCGGCAGGGTCTCCTCTATTTCGGGCAGGCACAGAGTGAGCGCCGCGGCCTGAAGACGGCACATCACCTTGCCGGTGACGCCTCCGTTCCGGAGTTTCTCGGTACTCGGGTAAACCCCCGTGAGCGAAGACTGCGCCGGCGAACCCTCCGATGGGGCGTCCACCTCCGGATGTACTATGTTGATACGCTGCCCGTAGGATTGAGGCTTGCCGAAAAATATGAACTCGCTTCCCGGGACGAGCCTGCCCCAGTTCCATTTGACGCCTTTGAAAAACACCATCTCCATCCTGCCGCTGCCGTCGTCCACCATCACGGAGAGCCGTTTGACGGCGTTGAAGCGGATTTCCCCGTCCTGGGGGATTACGGTGGAAGCCGGGCCGTAGAGAGTTCTGGAAACCACCCTGGCGCGAATCTGGACAAATGCCAGATCCGGACGGATGTCACATATGCGGGTGATGCCGCTGCGGTCTATGTATCTGAACGGGTAGAGGTGTATCAGATCCGAGAGGGTCTCGATTCCGAGTTCCCTCCCAAGCAGTTCGGCCCTTTTAGGCCCGACTCCGCTCAGATACTGTATGCCTGTCTGAAGTTCCGACATCTGTCTCCGTTCACAAAGATAATATTCTCAGAAGTTTTCGCAAGTAATAAAATTGGTCGAAAAAATACTTTCGCGGATACGACAAAGCCCCGGAGCGCTGCGGCCTCGGGGCTTGATAGGATAAAAAAGCAGGAACTAGAGCTTCGGGCCGGCCTCTACGAGAGCCTTGCCTTCCTCGGTGTTCTCATACTTGTGGAAGTTCTTGATGAAGCGTCCGGCGAGATCCTTGGCCTTGTCGTCCCAAACCTTGGCGTCCGCGTAGGTGTCGCGAGGATCGAGGATGCCGGTGTCGACTCCCTTGAGCTCGGTAGGAACCTCGAAGTCGAAATAAGGAATCTTCTTGGTCGGAGCCTTGTCGATGGAGCCGTCCAGGATGGCGTCGATGATGCCGCGCGTGTCACGGATGGAGATTCTCTTGCCCGTGCCGTTCCAGCCGGTGTTCACCAGATAGGCCTTCGCGCCGCTCTGCTGCATCCTCTTGACGAGTTCCTCCGCGTACTTGGTAGGAGGGAGTTCGAGGAACGCCTGGCCGAAGCAGGCTGAGAACGTCGGGGTAGGCTCGGTGATGCCGCGCTCAGTACCCGCGAGCTTGGCGGTGAAGCCTGAGAGGAAGTAGTACTTGGTCTGCTCAGGAGTGAGTATGGATACCGGAGGAAGAACTCCGAAAGCGTCTGCCGACAGGAAGATGACCTGCTTTGCGGCAGGGCCCTGGGATACCGGACGCACAATCTTGTTGATGTGGTAGATAGGGTAGGAGACGCGGGTGTTCTCGGTCACGCTCTTGTCGTTGAAGTC
>CAVGPE010000105.1:0-15167 GCA_963631065.1 Ruminococcus bicirculans (ex Wegman et al. 2014) | reverse complement strand
CCCGGAAGTCGGAGACACGGTGCGCATCACCTCCATAGTGACGGGGCTGCGCTTCTCCGACGTGATCGGCCCTACCCGCGATATGGGCAACTACATCATCATCAACAAGGATTTCACCTACGACAAGAGTTCCTTCTCCAGAGGGGAAGGCATCTCGCTGTCGGCCGACAGCGGCTCGCAGCAGATAGGTTTCAACACCAAGAGCAACATACGCAAATTCAACTACGACCCTGACAATAAGCCCGCGCTGATAGTCTCCAGAGGAGAGAGCCTCTCCGATCTGGAAAGCGTGCCGGCGATAAGGAGGATACAGCAATGAAAAGGACAAGAGTAAGATTCGCACCGTCGCCGACGGGCCCGCTGCATATGGGCGGAGTAAGGACGGCACTTTATAACTATTTGTATGCCAAGCAGAACGGCGGAGACTTCATCCTCCGTATCGAGGACACCGACTCGCAGAGGTTCGTCCCGGGGGCGGAGGAGTACATCATAGAGGCGCTCAAGTGGTGCGGCATCGTCCCTGACGAAGGGGTGGACTCCGACGGCAAGGTGGTCGAGACTCCGTCCGAGAAGCACCCGCACGCCCCGTACAGGCAGAGCCAGCGCCGGGAAATCTACCGCAAATACGCAGAGACGCTTGTGGAGAACGGATGGGCGTACTATGCCTTCGACACTCCGGAAGACCTCGAACTCATACGCTCCCGCTTCGAGAACAGCGGAAAGGTGTTCATCTACAACCACCTCACACGCGGGCAGCTGCGCAACTCCCTCACCATCCCCGAAGACCAGGTAAAGGAACTTCTGGAGAGCCGCAGCGACTGGACGATAAGGTTCAGGATGCCGGAGGATACGGACGTCGAGATGGACGACCTCATCAGGGGGCATATCAAGGTCAATACTTCCACCCTCGACGACAAGGTGCTCTGGAAGAGGGCCGACGAACTTCCGACCTATCACCTCGCCAATATCGTGGACGACCATCTGATGGAAATCACGGAAGTGATACGCGGCGAGGAGTGGCTGCCGTCGCTCCCGCTGCATTATCTGCTCTACAGGGCCTTCGGCTGGGAGAGTTCCATGCCGCGCTTCGCGCATCTCCCGCTGCTGCTCAAGCCGGTGGGCAACGGCAAGCTCAGCAAGAGGGACGGCGACAAGATGGGATTCCCGGTATTCCCCCTCGCCTGGACCAATTCCGAAGGCGAAACTTCGCACGGCTACCGTGAGGACGGGTATTTCCCGGAGGCTTTCGTGAATCTTCTCGCGATGCTGGGCTGGAATCCCGGCACGGAGCAGGAAATCTTCTCCATGAAGGAACTCATCGGGGCGTTCTCTCTGGACAAGGTGGGCAAGGCCGGAGCCAAGTTCAACCCGGAAAAGGCCAGATGGTTCAACAAGGAATATCTCCGTATGAAGCCGGACGAGGAACTCGCGGACCTCTTCATCCCGATACTCGAGGCCAAGAGACTCCCCGTGGAGCGCGGATATGTCATCTCCGCCGTCTCCCTCATCAAGGAAAGAGCCACTTTCGTCTCCGACTTCTGGAACATAGCGGCCTGCCTCTTCATCGCCCCTTCCGAGTACTCCAGCTACGGTTTCAAGGCAGGAGCGTCTTCCCCGTCCGCAGACAAGCCCGCCGACCCGCGCGCCAAGGTCTATGACGACAGCCTGACAGCTCCGTTCCTGGCGAAGGATGTGGAGAAGTTCTGGAAGGAAGACATCTATGCCGATGCGCTACGGGCCGTCGAGAACTCCGACACGGACACCCTTGAGAGCTACATACGCGCCGAAGGCATGCCCGTAGGAAAGGTGATGAACTGCATACGCCTCGCGCTCACCGGCTCCGCAAGCGGGCTGGGGATTCACGACATTATGCGCTTCATAGGCAAAGAAGAGACCCTCAGCCGCCTGCACTGGATGAAGGAGCGGCTGGGGGCCTGATATCTTCTTGTTCTTCGCCTTAGAAGCTGTACTTCACCATCCCCTGGACACGGTGGTTGGTGACATTGTGCCGATTCTGCGTGGCAAGGGCCTTGAGGTCGTTGGAGCCGAACTCTCCGTAACGCGCTCCGGTAAGCTCGTATTCGAGGGCGAACTGGAGCTTGCCCATATTGTAGATGACGGTAGGGGTCAGTCTCCACATACTGTTGAGATTGGAGAAGCTGTTCTTGCTGAAATACAGCAGCGAAGCGTCGACGAGATTCTTCGCAGTACCGAAATTCCTGACATATCCCGCGAAAAGCACGCCCTGCACCTTCTTCCCGTAACGGATGCTCACCCAGGAAGATGAATTGCGCGTAGGGGTGTACTCCCGGCTTCCGTCGTCATTATTGATGGCGGAGATGCCGTAGCCGCCGTTGAGGTTGAGATGTTCTCCCGCCTGTGCGAATACGGTCTTGGCGCGGAGCATCAGATTGTCCTTCGAATACTGGAGATACAGATACGGACTGAAGGTGGTGATGCGGTCGCTGACCTTCCTGCGAGTGGACCGGAAAGCGGAAACGCCGAAGCGGCGCGGCTTGATGGAGAGCATATCCACTCCCGCACGGGCAAGGAATCCCCCTGTCTTATAGTTGAGGGCGAGATAAAGCTCGGGGGTGCAGCCGTACTTGATATAGTTGGCCGACTGTCCCTCGGGGCCGGCGGAATTGTACTGCATCTGCCACAGGGCCGCTCCCGTAAGGGTGAACCCACCGCCGAGGGCATAGTCCGCAAGCACCATAGGAGTGCGGCTGAACGGGTTGAACGGCGAGCCGGCATTGAGCGAAATCACATCCGGCATATCGGCGGCCATAGGATGCCAGGCCTGCCCCAGCTTGAGGTTCAGACCGTTGCGAGCCATCGTCAGATACGCCTGACGAAGACGCATCTGGGCCGTGCCGCTCACGCCTGACAGTCCGGCGTAGAAGTCCGTCTCAATCCTGGCCCCCACTTTCCAGCCCTCGACTTCATATCCTGACACGTCGACTCCGAGTCTGGAAGTCAGGGCCGCAAAGCGGAACGAGCTGACCCCGTTGAGGTCCTCTCCGTCGACAATTTCCTCATCCTTGGGAAGGTAGGTAAAGAAATCCTCCGTCCCGGCCACACATTCGCGGGAGTCGTAAGTGTAGTAATTGCGGATGAAACCGTACCATTTCAGCTGAGCGCCGCCCTGCGCGAAAGCGGAGGCGGCACCCAGAGAAAGCAGTGATACGAAAAGTATCTTCTTGATGTTCATATATTTATGCTAAAGGGAACGGGAAAAGAACGGTGAGCAGGAAATATCCGAGGATGAATCCCACGACACCGATGATGATGCCTACCTTGGCCATATCCTTGGTCTGCACGAGACCCGTGGAGGCCGCGATGGCGTTAGGCGGAGTTGAAATCGGGAAGAGCATCGCGAGAGACGCACACATCGCGATGAACGGTATCATCGCGTTCATACCTCCGAGCTGCACGAACTGCGCATTGTTGGCCGCCGCAGGGTCGGCCATAGCGGAACCCACCACCACGAGTATAGGCACGAGCAGCGCCGCAGTCGCGGAGTTGCTGATGAAGTTGGAGAGGAAGTAGCAGATGAAGCCCGCGACTATCATCACCAGTACGACATCCATCGTGCTGAACGGAATCGCGTTGATGAGGGTCGCGGCAAGTCCCGTCTTGTTGAGTCCCGTACCGAGGGCGAAACCTCCGGCTACGAGCCAGAGCACGCTCCAGTTGATTTCCTTGATTTCTTCCTTGGTGAACACTCCGGTGCAGGTATAGACTGCGAGCGGGATAAGGGCCACGATGTTGGAGTTGATGCCGGTGGCGGACTCCGTAACCCAGAGGATGATGGTCAGGAAGAAGGTAATCCACGCCACATAAGTCCTCCAGTCCCTCTTGCTCTCCTTGGCTTCTATCTTGAGTTCAATCTTGTCTGACTTGAACGGGAAGAACATCTGAAGCAGGAACCAGGCGAGCAGTATCATCACGAGTACATACGGAATCATCCTCACCATCCAGGAGACGAAGCTGATGTTGTAGCCGGCGTTTTCGAGGGCTCCGAGCGCGATGGCGTTAGGAGGGGTTCCGATAGGAGTTCCGATGCCTCCGAGGTTGGCGGCGATAGGAATCGAGAGCGCAAGGCCCACCTTGCCGGTCTCACCGTCCGGGAGGGACTTGAGCACAGGGGCGAGGAACGCGAGCATCATAGCGGCGGTGGCGGTGTTGCTCATAAACATTGAGAACACGCTGATTACGACGAGGAAGCCGAGCAGCACGGCCTTAGGCTTCTTGCCGAAGAGTCCGAGCAGGAACTTGGCTATTGTCGCGTCCATCCCGTATTTCGAGGCCACGATGGCCAGCACGAAACCGCCCATAAAGAGCATCACCACAGGGTCGGCGAACGAAGCCATTATGCTCTTATAGTCAACGAGGGAGCCATACTGCGGGTCGCAGAAGAAATTGAGTCCCTTGTTGGAGACCGTCAGGAGCATCAGCACGATGACGATGAGGGAGGTGGTCCAGTTCGGGATAATCTCGAACATCCACATAAGGGCGGCGAAGACGAAAATCGCAATCATCCTCTGCTGCACCACTGTAAGCCCGTCAATTCCGAAAGAGCCGACAGGAAGAGCCCAGAGCAGGATTGTGACAATCAGCACTATGGGCAGAAGCACACAATACTTTACTGAAAATTTACTGTTTGACATCAGCGTTATGGTTATAAATTATCTTCGTGGCGAAAAATGCGCCCCAAATTTAGGAATTAAGAACCTGTTTTGAAAGTGTTAGGCGGAAAATATTCAATAAAAAAGGCCCGCCGGGGTTCGACTCGGCGGGCCTTATAAGAGATCTTTTGCTTAGTCCTTGACGCAGCGGACGGCGCAGCCGAAGCGGTAGCCGGAGTAGGCCACGTTGAGGGTGCCGTTATTCCTGTTGGTCATCAGGGAGTAGTACTGGAAATTGGTTACATTGCCGCTCTTATCCTCAATCTTCTTGTAGGCGGATGAGCCGAGGACATACTCGGTGTTCATAGTCTTGTTCGGAGCCGTACCTACGTGGCCGATCAAAGCACCCTTCACTGCAGCGATGTTTGCGACTGAGACACAGCCAGTCACAGGGAAAGTAAATCCGTCTGCGGCGGCCTTCGCGATGGAGCCGTACTCGAGGGCCTCATCATAGTAAGGAGCCTCGGCGTTGTCAAGTATTTCCTTGCTGTTGGATGTGTGTCCTATCAGGCCGAACCAGTCGTCGAAATCAGGGATGTGCCAGCCGTCCGGGCAGATGCCCTGAACCTTGGCGAAAGTGTTGAAGTTGTCCTCGGTCACGGCCTTTCCGAAAGCGATGTCGGCGGAGTAGAGATAGCCGGCCTTGGCTACGGCGCTCTTGTCAAAAGACATATTGGTGCCGTCGGTGGTGAGAGGATAATAGACTCCGGTGAGATTCTCGATATTGTCCGAAACGGTGACCCCCTCCGGAACATAGCGGAGATTCTCGGTCATCCAGTACTTGCCGTCGGCAAGCTGGGCCACGGCGTAGGTTTCTCCCTGATAGGTGATGGAAGTGAGAGGCTTATCCTCCTTCTTGCAGGAAGACAGGGCCACGAGGCCCGCGAACAGCGCGAATGCGATGATTGTGATTTTTTTCATAATGCTATAGAATTTTTAGAAATTATAACCTGTCTTAAGTCCGGCGCTCCAGCGCAGAGACCCGGATATACAATCGAGTGAAAATGCCTTGACGCAGTTTCCGAAAGCCTCGGCGTACAGCCCCCGGAGGAAGTTCCAGCGAAGGGAAAGTCCGCCGCCGGCGCGCGGCGCGGTCGCGAACTCGCAGAGGGCGTCGTAGCGCTCCGCGAAGCGGTACGGCGCGGACACGCTCCCGGACGCATCCCCCGAGAAGCCCCCGGCGATGCGTTCAGCATCGGAGACGCAGCCCTGAAGATACGAGAGCCGCGCACCGGCATCAAACGCTCCGATATGCACGAGCGCCTCCGCCGACGCGGAGAATTTGCGCAGATCCTGCGTATAGACATAGGGGTAGGTCGGAGTGGCGAGGCTCTTCTGCCGCTGTGCGGCGAGGGAGGCGCAAAGCTCCAGCAGTTCAGAAAGATATTCGTATTCTATGCGGGAGTCCAGAGAGCTGCGGCGCAGAATGCCGTTGCTGCCGTATTCGCGGGTGATGGTGATTCCGCCCTCGACGACCTTGTCAAGGACGGTCTCGCGGTTGGAGAGCAGCTCCAGAGCGGCAAGGGCGCGCAGAGTGTGGCGACCCCGGCGCAGGGCAAGGTTCAAGTCCGCGCGAGGCCCCTCGTAGCGGTACCAGACGGTCTGCCTCTCGCCCACCCTGCCGCGAAGATAGCGGACAGCGGCCTCGGCGTACAGGGAGCGGCACGGCTGCAGCTGCGCTGCAGCTCCGAGAGCGGTCTGCACCACGGGCAGACCGCTCACGCCCGGCTCGCTGAGCCGGGTGCCGCTCCCTGTCCACGCCTGCAGCGTTCCTATGCTGAGTCCCTCGTCAAAGAAGGCTGTCGGGGCCGTCGTCGCCGAACCTATCTGCTCCGCGTTCACTGTCTCGGTATTGCGGTCATATATCAGCGCGAGACCCGCCGCAAAGTCCCCCGAAGAATACATCACCCCCGGAGAGAAACTCATATCCAGCGCATAGTCCGTATATCTCAAGTCCTTGCGCTTCGCGGCGTTGCGCGAGCGGAAATCCAGCGCCGCCCCCGCCGTCCAGCCCCCCGCAAGGTCCACCGCCACCGCCCCGGACATAGTATAAGTCTGAAATGTCTTGCGGCCCGGAGTGAACTCCACGACATCTATCGGGAAGCGCCCGCCGTCGAGAAACATAGAGCCGCACGCATCATAAGCCTCCCTGTCCTCGAAGCCGAAAGCCCCGCGCATAGAGAACTTCTCAAGATGAGTCACGGTCTTCGCCTCCAGGGCGGCGCTCCACTCGGAAGCGGCCTCGTCCGGACTGCGGAAATCCCCGGCGCGGTACAGTCCGCCGGCCTCGGCGACTGAGAAGCTCAGGCTGTCGGCCCTCAGGCCCGCCGCATTATTGCCGCCGTTCCAAAGGTTACGTCCCAGCAGCCGCTCATAGCGCTGCATCCCCTGCCCCGAAGCGCTGAACGCGACACAGAGACAGAGCGCTGCTGCCGGAAGCAGCCGTGCGCTAATCCTTAAGCGACTGTGTCTCACGTTCATAGAAATCATATCCGCTGTTATTGGTATCTACAAGCACCTCATATCCGAGCTGCTGCGACCTGCTTTCGTTGACACGGCGCATAAGCGTGCGTCCCTCGTGCACATTGGAAAGAGTGACATACGACGCGTCTATCGCCGCGTTCATCCGCTTCCTGTTGGAGGAAGACTGCCCGTTGAAGACCTCCACCCCGTCGACCACCCAGTCGTTAGGCACGCAGACCACTCTGTCTACGGAACTTCCCGGCTTGTAGATGACATTGTCGCTCCCGGAGACGAACTCCTGCACGGTCTGACCCTGCGCACGGAATATCACCGCCGCCGGAGAACTTATCGAGAAAGTGTAGGCGTTGGACTGCCCGGTCTTGATTACCACGTTGAGGAAACGGTCCCTGCTCACCTTGTCGCCCGGGGCCGGGTGATAGGTCGTATTGGGGAAATATGTCGGGCTGTAGAGGGTGAAGACATCCTCCCGATTGAGGTTGACGGACAGAGGGTAATGCGCAGTGTGGTCTATCGCCCCGTAGATGGCGACCACCGCGTCCTCCCCCTTCTCCAGAGGGAAGCTCCTCCCGTCCCCGGGGAACTGCCATACCGCCTGAATCACCGGACTGAACTCTATGTCCTCGTCCCAGACGGCGGCGGAGTTGGAATTGTACGGGTCGAGAGTCCCCAGGCACAGGCTGTCGAGCCACACGGTGTGGTCGGTGTTGTTGTGCAGTATGATGTAGCCGTCCGACTGGTAAGTCCCCTCCTCCGGGAGCTTCATACAGCCGCCGCAATAGATTTCCTTGATGAGTATGTCGCCGGTGCGGCTTTTCCTGAGCTGCAGTTCGACGGAAAGCGCCGAGCCGCCGAGAACAATCCCGCCCTTGGAGGCGTTGAAGCGCTCCTCGTTGATGAGCGAACCCGCGCTCGCCCTATAGAGGCCGCTCGGAAGGCTGAATCGGGCGATGCCGGAAGCGTCGCAGAGAGCCTCGTAACTCGCGCCGCTGTTGACGTCTCCCAGCGTCACTGCGACCCCGGAGAGGTCCGCCCCCGCATACCCCTCCGGCATCAGGAGGCTGACGCTCAGCTCCTGCAAATCCCCGGAATACGGGTTGGGCTCGTCCAGATTGAGGCAGGAAGCAGTCCCGAGAAGGGCTAACACTATCAATATCTTTCTCATAACTTAATCCTGCAAGTCAGTCCATAATAGAAGGCCGGCGTGAAGATGGCCCCCACCCCGGTGGCGAGAGACACGACATAAGGCCGCGAATTGGTGAAGTTGTTGGCGAAGAACGAGAGACTCACCTTGTCGCCTATCTCCTTGGTCACGCTGAGGTTGGCGGAAGCGTAAGCCCCGTAGCCGTCGAGGTCGAAGACATAGTCGTTGGACGGCTTGAGCAGCAGGTCGCGGAACTTCGGATCGGTCCTGTCCGCCTCCGTGAACGGATGCAGCACAGGAGTGTCGTCCTCCACGTCCAGATAAGCCACAGGATACAACACGTTCTCATCCCCCGCAGGAATGTTCCGGGAGCGGGAGAAGAGCGAGACTTCCAGGCGGCAGGTGATTATCAGCCGGGCCTCCGGGATATGGCTTATCGCAGTAAGGTTGGCGTCCAGGGAACGGCTGCGCTTGCCGCGCACGACCATATTGGAATTGCCGCCGTTGGCATAGACCCCCACATACTGATATGAGCGTCCGGCGATGGAAGTGTGTGACCAGCCGTTGTTGTAGTAATAGTACAGCCCGTCGTCATCGGTCTTGGAACGGTTGTAGGAAGCATCCAGCCGGAGCGAAGTGCGCAGCGGCCTGATCTGAGGGAAATCAGCCGTCAGTTCGACTCCGGAACGGTAGACCGGAGCGCCGTTGTCCTGCCTCCGTGCGGCAACGAATGTGCGGTCGGTGATTCCGTCCCGTTCAAGTTCAACTACGGAATAGCTGTTGGAGAACTTGTACGGGTTGCGCGTGATGTTGCTGAACCCCACCACCGACAGGCTCACCCCGAAAAGCTGCGCGTCGAGGCCTATTTCAGCGTTTTCGTTGCGCTGCCACTTGAGGTTCGGATTATATTCTATGGTATACGGCTTGGTGTAGTATCTGTAATAGAGTTCGCCCGAATCGTCATAGCCGCTGCCAACGAGTATGTCCCTATACTCCTGCTTCGGGTAGAGGATATAGAAGGACGGAAGCTTCTCGGCCACTCCCCATCCGGCTCTCAGGGCAAGGGACGGGGCTATCTGCCATTTCGCGTTGAACCTCGGGGAGAAGGAGCGGACATTGTCATAGACCGCCCCCTTCACAAATACGTTGTCCATACGCAGCCCTGCCGTCAGCTGAAGCCCGAACGGGAAACTGAAGTCCTCCTCCAGATACGGGGAGACGGTGTGCATAAACGGATAATCCCTGTACGGACGCGGCCTGTAGCCGTCAGCGGCGAGATCGGGGTCAAGATAATATTCACCCTCGCCCACATTGCCGCCGGCCTTCCACTGCAGCCCGGCCTTGAAGGAACTCTTCCAGCCCGAGCGTCTCATTATCCAGGAATATTTCACGGACGCGCCGTAATCCAGCTCCTGCGAATCCGTCATCTGGTCGGAGAAGTATTTCCCCGCCGGCAGCAGGGTGGCGTTGCTGTAGCCCTCGGTTTCGGAATGCACGGCGGGCAGCCGCGAGGCGGCGGAATTGTATTTGTGTATATGCGAGAGATTGTCTGCATAGCTCAGGAAGGCTTCCACCTTGAGACTGGTGACATAGCTGCGGTTGAGCAGCCAGGTGAGGGAGGCGTTGCCCCTCAGGGAGTTGTCCCGGACCTTGGAATATTCTCCGACAAACGCGTCAGGGTCGTCGGTGCTGTCCATCCCGCCGAGATTGCCGTTGATTCCGGCCTCCAGACGCAGAGTTTTGAGGAAGGTGTTGGAATATGCAAGCCCCAGCCCGCGGCGGGTATAGGATTCGTAAGGGGAGGTGAGCTTCTTGGTGGCACGGGCCCATTCGGCACTGACATTCAGCACTCCCGCATCCTTCGGCAGACCTATTCCCTTGGAGAGGGAGGTCTGATATGTGCGCGGATTGACGGTGAAGCTGACGCTCAGCGGCGTGCGCCCGCGCTTGGTGTGTATCTTGACCATCCCCGTGCCGAGGTCGCCGTATTCCGCCGACGGGACGCCGGAGATGACTTCCACCGACTCCACATTGTCCACCGCTATGCTTCTCGTGTCCACTCCTGACATCTCGCCGAAGGCGGCGTTGTTGCCCACGCGCACTCCGTCGACCTCAACTGCGGTCGAGAAGGCCGCGTTGCCGGAGGACACTCCGCCGGAACGGATGGAGAACGTGCTGGAGGAAGTCAGGTCGGGGTTGGAGGTCTTGCCGCCCGGAAGCAGCGCGGACATATCCGTCATATTGCTGAGCTGCAAGTGGTTGAGCGCGTCGCGCCCGATATTGTGGGACGTTCCTGTCCCCTCTTTGGGACGCTGTGCCGTGACCACCACCTCCTTCAGGGCCAGAGTACTGAGCTGCATTCTGACTATGACACCGCCGACCTCCCCTCTGACTTCCAGAGGCTGAGACGCGTCCACATAGCCGAGCAGGGAGACCTTGAGCGAATATTTCCCGTCAGCGACCCTCGCTATGCCGAAGACCCCGTTCTCGTCGGTGACGGCCCAGAGTTCGTCGATATTGACCACCGCGCCGGCGAGAGGCTCCCCGGAGGCGGCGTCAATCACCTTGCCGCCGACACCGTGCAGAGCAGACTGCGCATACGCGCCCCCCGCTCCGCAAAGCAGCAGAGCAGACAGAACTGCGACGATATGATTAAACCGGGCCTTCAAAACAGCTTCTAAAAACTGACTCGCAAAAATACGGTTTCTCCGCCTGTTTCCCCCTCATCATTTATTGGGGTTTGTACGGCAGCACCCGCCCGGGCGAGCTGAACTTGATCCTGGCCCCCTCCTCGCGGACATCGTCCTGAGAATAGGTGATGGTCCAGGTGTCCATGGTCATCAGCTCCCAGAGCCTGTCGGAGGTCATCGGAGAGGCGAAGCGGATCTGTATGCTCGGCACAAGCGAGTCATTGAGTCTCAGATAAGTACCGATCACGCCCTCCTCTTTGGAGAGGTGGTTGCTCAGGAAAGGCAGAGCCCTCTTGAGTATCGGCTTCTCGTAATTCTGATTCGCGATTTCGTATATGAACTGCTCCGCGTCCCTGTAAACTTCCGTCCTTTTGCGGACGACGGTGCTGTCGCCGTCCGGGTATCTGCCGGCGTATTCGGCCGTGAACGGGTCGAACATCATCTCAAGATATTCCCCCACAGGCAGCAGCTTCCCGTCCTTTTCCATCCTGACGAATTCGAAATCCACCGGCGTGGTCTTCACTCCGCCGCCGTGAACCGGCATATCGAGGCTCTTCTTCTCCACGACCTGCCGGAACCACTCCTCGTCCGCCTGCTCGTCCGGAGCCATATAGACGTGGACAATCAGAGGGCAGTCGTACTCGGATTCGAGTCCGAATATCTTCTTGCCGGTCAGACGCAGCTGAAGTCCGAGATAGTTGAGGTCGAGCTTGTCGGACATATGCTCGGTGCGTATCGTGACGCGTTTTATCTGCGGATATTCCTCCGGGGCCGGACTTGCCACGCGGAAGTGCGACGGCACGAACACCTCCTCCTGAACCTTTTCGGCTGAAGTCACGTCCGGGTCATAGGCAATCACCACGGTATGGCTGCCCACATATGTCTTGACTCCGTGTACGCCGCGGACCTTCTCCATACGGGCCTTGAAGGCCATAGAGCTGCCGTAGCACTTCACGGAACGGAGATTCCTGACCGTCACGGTCTCAAGGTTCATCCCCTCCGTCACGCCCCAGGTCTCGTTGATGGTAGGCAGTTCGAAGCGCCCTCCGACGATGTAGGCCGCAGCGACGAGCAATATCGTGACTATGGCCGGGAAGAAGCGCATAAACCTCCTCGTCCCGTCCTTCACCCCCGGCCTGACTCCGATGGAAAGGGCTTCGGACGGACAGGCGGCGACACACTCTCCGCACAGGGTGCAGTCCACCGCGGTCACCCTGCTTCCGAAGGACTGTACGTCGATTCCGTATGGGCAGCTCTTGCGGCAGGAATAGCAGCGGTGGCTGCAGCGCGCCTGATTGATGGTGACGGTCACAGGATGCAGCTTCGGGCCGCTGTGGAATATCTCAAGCAGATAGCCCGCCAGACAGAATGCCCCGAGATACCATATCCACGCGATATGCACCCCCGAGAGGTTCAGCGCCAGGCAGACGGCGGAGAGCAGCAGGAGCGCAAGCCAGAACCTGAGCGTATTGGACACCGCCCCGAGCGGGCAGACATATCTGCACCAGAAGCGGTCCACCGCTATTCCGAGCAGAATCACTATCCCTACGCTGACAAGCGACATCCAGAGGGTTATCTCCCCCTTGAAGCCGGTGGCGGCGGCATAGTACGGGTCAAGGTTCTTGCAGAAGAGTTCGCTGCTGCTGACGGTCATATACACTATCCAGAAGAGAAGGGCGTACTTGACTATGCGCAGCACCCTGTCCGCGACGCTTCCCTGCCTTACGGCTATGCTCTTGAGTCCTATGGCCTCGCGCAGCTTCTTGAGCAGGTCCTCCACCGAACCTATAGGGCAGAGATAGCCGCAGAACAGCTTGCTGCAGAATATCACGGCCGCGGCAAGGGCCACGCCCATCATAATCTGCATAGTGGTCATCGAGCAGGGGAGGGACCCTCCCACGATGAAGGTGACCAGAGCCTGAAGCCCGCCGAACGGGCAATATTTCTCCGGGTCGGGAGTCTCCAGTCCGAGTAGTTTCGCTCCGAGTCCGCTGGAAAGGAACACTATCAGCGCAAGCACTCCCCACTGGAGGGCGTATTTCTGCCAGTTGGTGCAGATTGTGGATTTCTTCTTTGCCATAGCCTATTTCTTGGAAGTGATACCGAGTTTTCTGAGAAGAGCCTCCGGCTGCGGGTCGTGGCCGCGGAACTTGCGGTACAGCACCGCCTCGTCCTCGCTGCTGCCGCGCCTGAGGATATTGTCGAGGAACGCATCCGCCGCCTCGCGGCTGAAGATGCCCTTCTCCTCGAAGAGGGAGTAGGCGTCGGCTTCGAGAACCTCGGCCCACTTATAGGAGTAGTATCCGGCGGAATATCCTCCGGAGAATATGTGGCTGAACGACGTGGAGGTGCAGGTGCCGTCCACGCGCGGCAGGGTGAGAGCAGGCGCGAGAGCCTTCTTCTCCACTTCCTCCACGCTCCCGCTGACAGGGGAGCTGATATTGTGCCAGGCCATATCGAGCAGTCCGAACTGCAGCTGGCGCACCTGGAGATAGGCCGCAAGGTAGTTCTTGGAGGCGACTATCTTGTCTATGAGTTCATCGGGGATTTCCTCCCCGGTCCTGTAGTCCTTGGCGAAAGGCTTGAGGTATTCGGGTTCATAGCCCCAGTTCTCCATTATCTGAGACGGGAGTTCCACGAAGTCGCGGGCCACATTTGTGCCGGTAAGGGACGGGTATGCGCCCTCGGCGAGCATCCCGTGCAGGGCGTGTCCGAACTCGTGCAGGAAGGTCGTCAGCTCGTAGTGGGTGAGCAGCGACGGAGCGTCGGGCGTGGACTTGCTGAAGTTGGTGACTATTGACACGAACGGCCTGTACTCGCGGCCGTCCCTGATGCTCTGCTCGCGGAAGGAGGTCATCCACGCCCCTCCCCTCTTGCTCGCGCGCGGGAAGAAGTCGGCGTAGAAGAGCGAGAGATGCCTTCCGCTGCTGTCGCTGACCTCATAGACCTTCACGTCCTTGTGGTATCCCGGGATGTCCGTCCTTTCGGTGAAGCGCAGGCCGTAAAGCCTGGTGGCGAGACCGAATACCGCGTCGATGCAGTTCTCAAGCTTGAAGTAAGGCTTCAGGGCTTCGTCGCTGACGGCATATCGGGCATCCTTGTATTTCTCCGACCAATAGCTGAAATCCCAGGCCTGCAGGCTTCTGTGCCTGTAGCCGTGCTTCCGCGCGAAGGCGAGAATCTCCGCCACCTCCTCCCGTGCGGCCGGCAGGGACGGGGTGAGCAGGGCTTCCATAAGCGCGTTGACATTGGTCATATTCTTCGCCATCTTGTCCTCAAGGGCGTAGTCGGCGTATGTGGCATAGCCGAGGATGTTCGCTATCTTGAGGCGCAGGTCGGCTATCTGACGGCAGATGCCGGAGTTGTCATATTCGCCTCCGAAGGCCCTTGAGTTGTAGGCCATATAGAGCTTCTTGCGCAGGTCGCTGCGGGAGCTGTACTGCATAAACGGGGAATAGCTCGGATAGGAGAGGTCGAAGGTCCAGCCGCTCTGTCCCCTCTCCGCCGCCGCGGCGGCCCCCATATCGCGCACATACTGCGGAAGACCGTCGAGATCGGCCTCGTCGGTGAGATTGAGGCAGAACGCGTTGGTGGCCGCGAGCAGGTTTTTGCTGAACTGGAGCTGGAGCAGGGAAAGCTGCTCCTCATAGCTGCTGTAGAGTTCCTTGTCCCCGTCGGAGAGCAGGGCGCCTCCGCGCACGAACTCCCTGTACCTGTCGGAGAGCAGCTTCTTCTGCACGTCGTCAAGCCCCAGGCTGTCCCTGCGCTCCCAGACATACTTTATCCTCTCGAAAAGCTTGGAGTTGAGCGAGACATACATCGAGTACTCCGTCATCATAGGCGAAATCTCCTCGGCTATCTCCTGCAGCCTCGGAGTGCTGTCGGCTTCGAGCAGATTGTAGAATATGGCCGAGACGTCGGTGAGGGTCCTCCCCGAAAATTCGAGGGCTTCCACCGTGTTGGCGAAGTCAGGTTCCGCCGGATTGGCGGTGATGGCGTCGATTTCGGCCTTGGCGCGGGCGATTCCCTCCTTGAACGCCGGCAGATAGTGTTCGTCCTTTATCCTGTCGAACTGCGGAGCCCCGTAAGGGAGCGGAGATTTTGTGAGAAGCGGATTTTCCATTTCACACGAGTCGCATTGATTGATTTCCCTGAGAATAT
>CAVGPE010000104.1:3348-25113 GCA_963631065.1 Ruminococcus bicirculans (ex Wegman et al. 2014) | reverse complement strand
ACGTTCTCGAGAGCCTTCCTCCAAATATCTAAAGGAGCCTTGTCAGAATCTTTCATCTTCTCGCCTACCAAATCAATGGCATCGTAAAAAATAGAATACGCGATACTCTTCTTTCCCTGCAACATAAGGTTGTTCACGAAGCGGGTTACCTGCGTGTCGTGAAACTTAGGATCAGGAAGTAGAATCCTCTTCTTAGGCTTTGCTTTTCTCATTACTTGAAAAAATTAAATGATTTGACCATCCTCTTCAGGCAATTACTTTGGCCTCTTGGCGCCGTAGAGGGAACGCGACTGCGTGCGTCCTTCAACACCGGCGGTATCCAAAGCTCCTCTAAGGATGTGGTAACGTACACCTGGAAGGTCCTTTACACGGCCTCCGCGTACGAGCACAATGGAGTGCTCCTGGAGGTTGTGGCCCTCGCCAGGGATGTAGGCATTGACCTCTTTTGAGTTGGTGAGACGTACACGGGCAACCTTACGCATCGCTGAGTTAGGTTTCTTCGGGGTCGTCGTATAGACCCTGAGGCATACGCCACGCTTCTGAGGGCAAGCATCCAACGCACGAGATTTTGACTTCACTTCAATAACCTCGCGTCCTTTGCGAACCAATTGTTGAATTGTTGGCATAAACGGTTTTAACAATAAATTATAAAAGCCCCCAAAAAATTGGGGGCTGCAAATATACGGAAAATTAAATTATTTGCAAAATTATCTGAAGTTCGCGAATTCCACGTCCTTCTCGGCTTTCGCCTTGAATGCCGGGTTCTTCTTCGCCACTTCGAGATACTTGGCCACATCCGCTGAATTGCCGCGACGGGCCGCGATGATGGCGCGGAGATAGTTGCTCCTCGCGCAGTTGCAGGTGATGCTCTCAGAAGCCTTGTCGAGCTGGCCGGCGAGGATGCAGGCGACGGCGGCATTGTGGCTGCCCGTACCCGCGAGCTCGGAAGCGGCCTCGGCATACTTGCCCTGGAGGAGATGCACGGTGCCGATATTGGCCTTGGCCTCGGCGGTGCCGGCCTGCTTGAAGAGCTTCACTGCGGCGTCGTAGTTACCCTTGCGCAGCTCGCACACGCCCTTGGCGTTCAGGACGTCGGCGTCAGACTCCTTGACGGAGGCGAGATACTTCGCGGCCTCGTCCGGCTTGCCCGCATTGAGGGAAAGTACGGCAAGGTTGAAGACGGCCCTGTCAGAAGAGAACTTGTCTGCGGCTATCTTGTAGAGTTCGGCCTTGCGTGCAGGGTCTTCCGACTTGGCGGCCACTCTGAGAAGAGCCTCCTCGTCAAGCACGTCGATGGCCTTGCGGGACATCTCTTCAAGCTCGGCGTCGGAGAAGTTCTTATAATCCACCTCGGCGATGAAGCGGGCGCGGCGGAGCTCAGGGAAGACGTTCTTGTTGATTTCGGTGTAGACCTGGGACATGTTCCTGATTTCGCTCTCGCGGACTGCCGGGTCGCTGTACATCGAAAGCACGCGGAGGATGAGCTCCTTGTCGGTGATATTGGAGTTCTTGACGGCCTCCTGGAATCCCTCCCAGTCCTGACCTACGCTCTGAACCTCAAGATTGTCGGCCTCCATACCGCCGGTCACCTTCTTCCAGACTTTCTGGGCGGAGGCGGCACGCTTGTCGGAAAGCTTGGCGTTGTAGCTCTGTCCACCTTCCGGAGAGGCGTATGCGATGACCTTGGTGCCGGTCACCGTGTAGCGCGGGTCGGAAGCAATCTCTTCGAGGGCTGCCTGAAGCTCCTTTACGGAAGCGGAGCGGAGCTGGCTGTTCTTCACGGAGGCGGAGTTGTAGTCGTAGAGAATCTGGCCTTCGGCATTCTCCTTTATAACCTCCTGATATGCGTCCTTCTTGAAGCCGTACTCGCCGTTCGCCGTAGCGAGCAGCTGGGTCACGTTGCATCCGTCAGCCGCCTTGATGGCAGGAATCTCGATGCCCTTGCCGTTGTAGTATGCGACGCTGCGGAGTTCAAGATAAGACTTCTCCATCCCCTTCACATAGCTGAAGGAAACCTTCTCACGGACGGTGCCGCCGGCGTAAGGGACTACGGTGTAGTTGTCCTTCACCTTCTCTCCCTGATACGTGAACGAGTCCGCGGCCTGCTCGCCGCCCTCATATACGAGAACCGGGGTGACGACGAGAGTCGCCTTCGGGTGGAAGTACTTGGCCGGATAGGTCACGCTGATGTCGGCGTCTATCTTATCTCCGACGAGAGCGAGCACCTCCGGGGTACATTTCACATCAACCTTCTCGGCGAGCTTCATCTGCTCGGCTCTTGACTTGGAGCAGGAAGATGCGGCTGCAACGAGAGCGCAGAGCGCAAAAATCTTAAAAATCCTTTTCATAAAAATCTATCAAATCAGTTTTGTGTGTCCTAATCCCTGCAAAAATACTAAATTTTCCCGAACCCGGAAGCCATTTCGATTTTTGTCAATAGAATTTTTATTGGTTATTTTTGTAGGCCCGAAAGGAGCGGGAACACTTATGGATACACAGGAGCTGCAAAGACTCAAGAATAAATTCGACATAGTGGGCAACGATGCCGGCCTTGTCCGCGCCATCGAGACGGCAGTGGCGGTCGCCCCGACCGATCTGACGGTGCTGATTACCGGCGAAAGCGGTGTCGGCAAGGAGTCGATTCCGCAGATTATCCACCAGTTCAGCCGCAGGAAGACGGGCAAATATCTGGCAGTGAACTGTGGAGCCATCCCGGAAGGGACGATAAACGCGGAGCTTTTCGGACACGAGAAGGGCGCGTTCACGGGGGCGATCGGGGAGCGCAAGGGTTATTTCGAGGAGGCGGACGGGGGGACGCTGTTCCTGGACGAGATAGGGGAACTCCCCAAGGAGACCCAGGCCCTGCTGCTCAGGGTTCTCCAGAACGGAGAATATATAAAGGTGGGGTCGTCCAAGGTGGAGAAGACGGACGTGCGCATCATAGCGGCGACCAATGTCAATCTCGGATACGCCGTGGCCACAGGGAAATTCCGCGAAGACCTCTACTACAGGCTCACCGGCATTCAGATACAGATGCCCGCGCTGCGTGACCGCAACAGGGACGACATCTATCTGCTCTTCCGCAAGTTCTCCTCGGACTTCTCGGAGAAATACGGCCTCTGCAAGGTGAATCTCTCGCACGAAGCCATCAATATGCTGACCGCCTACAGGTGGCCGGGCAACATCCGACAGCTCAAGAACGTGGCCGAGACCGTGACCGCGATAGAGTCCAGGCCCGTAGCTCCCGCCTCCGAGCGGGTGGAGATAGGTCCGGAGACGCTTGCCCGCTATATCCCGCAGGAACAGGGGGCGCTGATGGCCTCGTCGCACGGAGGGGAGGGCGGTTCGCTGTCCGACGACGAGAAGCAGCAGCTGGTAAAGGCGATATTCTACCTGAAGCAGGAGGTCGACGCGCTCCGGAGCGACGTGGACGCCCTCAAGACGGAGCGGCAGACTTCCGGCGGCCCCGCCCTGCCGAAGCTCATCGGGCCGCGCCCGTACGAAGACAAGGAGCCGCAGGCCGCCCCGCAGCCTCAGGAGAGCATTGACGCGGACGGACTCTCGATACGCAAGCTCAACGACGACCTCATCGAGAAGTGTCTCGCCAAACACGGAGGGAAGGTCAAGCCGGCCGCAGCCGAACTCGGCATCTCCGAGAGGACAATTTATCGTAAACTCGCTGAAAGGAAAGGCAAATGAGAAAGCTCGCCGCACTGCTGTCCGCCGCCCTGGCGGTATCCTCCTGCGGGATATATTCGTTTTCCGGCACGTCCATACAGCCGGACGTGAACACCATCACCGTCAATTACTTCGAATACAAGGCCCTCAAGGTCAACCCGTCGCTGAGCAACGACCTCACCGAGGCCGTCAAGACCCGTTTCCGGCAGATGACAAGGCTGGAGCAGGTCGATGTGGACGGGGATTTGGAAATCTCAGGAGAAGTGACGGGATACAATGTGGCGGCATCGGCCATCGCGGCCGGAGACGTCGCCTCCCAGAACAGGCTCACCATCACGGTGAAGGTCTCCTTCATCAACCGCAAATATCCGGAGGACGGGTTCGAGAACAAGGACTTCTCCGGCTACTCCGACTATGACACCGTCCTGTCCCTGGACTCTGTGGAGTCCGGCCTTGTGGCCGAGATTGTGGACAAGATAGTGGAGGACATATTCAACGCCACCGTAGCCCAATGGTAAAGGGGGCCGACATACGCGGACTGTCTCTGGAGGAACTCTCCGGAGTGGTGTCGCTCTACCCCTGGTACGCCGGGGCGAGGATGGAGCTGTGCCGCAGGATGGCGGCTCTCGGAGCCCTTTCCGAAAGCCAGATAGCCGAAACGGCGCTGCACGTCGGCTCGCGGAGGATTCTCGCCGACCTTGTACATTCCGGACATAAGGCGGACTGCGCCGACAAGGACCTGAAACTCCTCACCGACACTTATCTGCCGTCGCCGCAAACACAGGAGGAAAGGAAAGTGTATGTGGTGGGCGGGGACTACTTCTCCCAGACGCAGTACAACGAGGTGCGCCGCGCCGACGACGGCATCTTTTCGCGCTTCGCGAGGATGTCGGGGGAGAACGGCTCCGGCACGGTCGAAGAGGAGGAGACGGCGGACTTCTGCACGGAGACCCTCGCAAGGATTTATCTTGAACAAGGTTACGGAGAGCGGGCCATAGACATTTATTCGCGGCTATGTTTGCGATATCCGGAAAAAAGTATTTACTTTGCAGCCCTTATTGATGAAATAAAACAAAAAGAACAATAACAGATGAATACCGTATTTGTAATTTTGACCGTGCTCATCGTCCTCGCCGCGATTCTGCTGATAATCGTCGTGCTGCTCCAGAACAGCAAGGGAGGCGGAATGGCGAGCAATTTCGTGGCGGGCAACCAGACCTTCGGCGTACGCCAGACTGCGGACCTGCTCGAGAAGGTCACCTGGGGACTCGTGAGCTTCATCCTCGTCATCTCCATCATAACCTCGTTCACCACCGGTACGAACGGGGCTGACGTGGACATCACCGACAAGATAGAGAACGCCGCCACCAACCAGCAGCCGGCCTTCCCTACCGCGCCTATCCAGCAGGAGTCTCCTACCACCGAAACTCCGGCAAATTAAAAGATTATCCGTTGCGCTGACATTTTGTCAGTGGAATGTGATTTGAACGGCCCATCGCCGGTTCCTCATATGGAGCCGGCGATTTTTGATTATGGAAAACAAATACGAATTCTTGAGCAAATATGCCATAGACCTCAACGAGGCTGCGGCAAAAGGAAAACTCGACCCGGTCATCGGGCGGGACGAGGAGATAAGGCGCGTGCTTCAGATATTGAGCAGGCGCACAAAGAACAACCCTATACTCGTGGGCGAGCCGGGCGTGGGCAAGACGGCCATCTCCGAAGGCATCGCGACCAAGATAGTCAACGGACAGGTCCCGGAGAATCTTAAGGACCGCAAGGTCTTCTCCCTGGATATGGGCGCACTGATTGCGGGCGCGAAATATCAGGGCGAATTCGAGGAGAGGCTGAAAGGCGTCGTCAAGGAAGTCACCGAGAGCGACGGCCAGATTATCCTCTTCATAGACGAGATACACACCCTCGTCGGAGCCGGACGCTCGTCGGGCGCGATGGACGCGTCCAACATCCTGAAGCCTGCGCTCGCAAGGGGCGAACTGCGCACGATAGGTTCGACCACTCTCGACGAGTACCAGAAATATTTCGAGCAGGACAAGGCCCTTGAGCGGCGTTTCCAGAAGGTGATGGTCGACGAGCCGAGTCCGGCGGAGTCCATCGCGATACTGCGCGGACTGAAGGAGAAATACGAGAACCACCACCGCGTGAGCATCGAGGACGACGCGCTGATTGCGGCCGTCAACCTCAGCCACCGCTATATCAACAACCGTTTCCTCCCGGACAAGGCCATAGACCTCGTGGATGAGGCGGCCTCCAAGCTGAGGCTGGAGATGAACTCCGTGCCGGAGCCTATCGACGACCTCAACAGCCGCATCCGCCAGCTGGAGATTGAGAAGGAGGCCATCAAGCGCGAGGGGACCAGCCTCAAGTCCGAGAAGCTGGACGAGGAGCTGAAGAAGTGCAAGGAGGAGCGCGAAGAACTCACGAAGCGCTGGGACGAGGAGAAGGGCATCGTCACCGAACTCAACAACCTCCGTCAGAACATCGAGGACTACAAGAGGGACGCGGCCATCGCGGAGCGCTCCGGAGACTATGGCAAGGTGGCCGAAATCCGCTACGGCAAGCTCGCTGAGGCGCAGCGCAGAGTGGACGAACTCAGCGCGAAACAGGCTGCCGTCAAGAATCCTATCATCACCGAGGCCGTGACCCCGGAGGATATCGCGGAGGTGGTCGCGCGCTGGACGGGCATCCCGGTGAACAGGATGCTGGAAAGCGAGAAGGAGAAGCTGCTCCGTATGGAGAGCGAACTGCACAAGAGGGTGGTCGGTCAGGACAAGGCGATTGCCGCCGTGTCCGATGCCGTGCGCCGCAGCCGCGCCGGACTCTCCAACGAACACAGGCCCATCGGGTCGTTCCTCTTCCTCGGCACCACGGGCGTCGGCAAGACGGAACTTGCCAAGGCTCTCGCGGAGTTCCTCTTCAACGACGAGAATATGATGACCCGTATCGATATGAGCGAGTATCAGGAAAGCCACACCGTCAGCCGTCTTATAGGCGCTCCTCCGGGATATGTCGGATACGACGAGGGCGGACAGCTTACCGAGGCCGTAAGGCGCAAACCATATTCCGTGGTGCTGCTCGACGAGATAGAGAAGGCGCATCCGGATGTGTTCAACATCCTGCTGCAGGTGCTTGACGACGGTCGTCTGACCGACAATAAGGGCCGCACGGTGGACTTCAAGAACACCATCCTGATTATGACTTCCAACCTCAAGGAGGAGGAGCTGAGGCTGAAGATGCGTCCGGAGTTCCTCAACCGTATCGACGAGATTGTGACTTTCGACGCTCTCAGCAAGGATGACATACGCAAAATCGTGCGCATACAGATGGACATCCTGCGCAAGAAGCTGGAAGCCGACAACGTGTCGCTGAGCTTCACGAAGGCGTTCGAGGACGATATGGTGGAGAACGGCTACGACCCCGTCTATGGTGCGCGTCCTGTCAAGAGGCTCATCCAGAGGGAACTCGTGAACCGCCTCGCCCGCGAAATCCTCGAAGGGAAAATCCGCAAGGATTCCGTCATCGAGGTGGACTGCGTGGACGGACAGACGGTGCTGAAGAACAAATGACGGGTCAGGAAGACTCCTCCCCGACGAAGCCGAGGGTGACGGCGGAGATTCTGGTCCGGGAATCATAAACCGTCCGCAGGGCCGCGTGGCAGGCGGCAAGAGTGGAGCCGGAAGTGAATACGTCATCCACCAGCAGGATGTGTCGGGGGTTTTTGCCAGGGTGTCGCGCCACGGCGAAAGCCCCCGACACATTGCTTCGTTTCTCTTCGCCGGAGAGCCTGGTCTGGGTAACGGTCCTGCGGACACGGCGGAGCATCTCCGGCGCACATCTGCAACCGAGGCGCGAGGAGAGCTGAGAGGCTATCAGCTCCGCCTGGTTGTAGCCTCTCCGCCACCTCCGGGTCCAATGAAGCGGCACCGGCACAGCCACATCGACGTCCGCAAACAGCTCCGACCCGACCAGACTCTCCCCCAGCATCGAGGCGAAGTACTTCCCGGCGGCGAAATTCCGCTTATACTTGAGTGCGCGGGTGATGTTGGAATATCCGTTGTCCGCGCTGTAGTAAAAAAGAGCCGCAGCATACGCATACGGCTCATATCCGTCCTGACAACTGTCCCGAGACGTCGAGATGGCCGCATTGAACTTGTCGGCCATCGGGTTATGACTCTGCGCAGCGAAACGGGTAAGGGGCAGATCCGAGAGACAACACAGGCAGATATGCTTCTCCCGAAGCAGGAGAGGACGCCCGCACACGACGCAGACCCTCGGCAGGACAAGGTCCGCAAGTGCCGAGAGGGAAGTTTTCAAGTCAAGTCCGGTAATGCGCGAGTCCATCAGCAGTTCATCGCGCCGCAACAGTTGATGACCTGCCCGCTGACATAGGAAGAAAGGTCGCTCGCGAGGAAGAGGGCCACCTTGGCCACATCCTCCGGAGTGCCTCCCCGGCGCAGAGGGATGTTCTTGACCCAGGCCGCACGCACCTCTTCAGGAAGGGCTGCGGTCATATCCGAGATGATGAACCCCGGAGCGATGCAGTTGGCCCTGATGCCGCGAGGCCCCATCTCCTTGGCTATGGACTTGGCCAGGCCGATGAGTCCGGCCTTGGAAGCGGAGTAGTTGCACTGTCCCGCATTGCCGCTCACCCCAACGACGGACGACATATTGATGATGCTGCCGCCCTTCTGGCGGGACATTATCGGTGTCACCGCGTGGATATAGTTGAACGCCGACTTGAGGTTGACGTTGATTACCGCATCCCACTGCGACTCCTCCATCCGGAGCATAAGAGTGTCGCGGGTGATGCCGGCGTTGTTGACGAGGATGTCTATGTGTCCGAAATCCGCGTGGATTTTCTCCACCGTGGCCCGGGTGTCCGCGAAATCGGCGGCGTTGGAGGCATAGGCCTTCACCCTTACGCCAAGTTCCGAGAGTTCCCTGACCGTATCTTCGTTGACTTTGATGTCCGTGAAAGCGATGTCCGCACCTTCAGATGCGAACTTCAGGGCGATGGCCTTGCCTATGCCCCTGGAAGCGCCCGTGATGAGGGCGACTTTTCCTTCGAGTAATCCCATATACTAACTGTTTGACATTGCGGCTTCGACCTCATCTGCGGCTATAGGCAGCCTCCTGTCGCCGAGACGGCGCGCGCCGTCCGCGGTCACAAGCACGTCATCCTCAAGCCGGATGCCGCCGAAGTCAAGATATTCTTCCAATTTGCCATAGTTCACGAATCCCTTGTCCGTCCCCTCCCGTTTCCACTCCGCGATGAGCGCGGGGATGAAATAGATGCCCGGCTCGTCCGTGATGACATTGCCGGGAACAAGCCGGCGGGCCATCCTCAGGCTGCCGAGACCAAGCTGCGGAGAACGGCTCTGGTCATCGTCGTAGCCCACAAGATCCTCTCCGAGATCCTCCATATCGTGGACGTCAAGGCCCATATTGTGTCCCAGCCCGTGAGGCATAAAGAGTCCGGCTATGCCTTCATTGACCATATCGGCGACCTCTCCCCGGACAATCCCGAGGGTCTTGAGGTTTTCGAGCATATGCCCGGACACGGCCAGATGTACGTCGCGATATGCCACTCCCGGACGGATAAGACTGAATGCCAATTCATTGCATTCGTGGACAGTATTATAGATATCCCTCTGCCTCGCGGTATATCTGCCGCCGGTGGGATATGTGCGCGTGAAGTCGGACGCGTAGTGGTCGTTGCTCTCGGCCCCGGCGTCTATTACCATGAGTTTGCCCGGCTCTATGACGCAGTCGTGGCTGTGACAGTGGAAAATCTCCCCGTGCTGAGTGAGAATCGTGGCGAAACTCGTACCCCAGCCCCTGCCGAGCGTGACTCCCTCCATCTCCCCGACAATCTCCTGCTCGACCCTGCCCGGGCGTATGCCACGGCGGGCGACGGTGTGCATCTCATAGCCGAGATTGCAGGCATCGTCGATGAGAGCGATCTCCCTCTCCTCCTTGACGAGCCGGAGCGACACCACCGCCTTTACCAGCGCCTGCGAAGCCGCTGCGCAACCCTTCTTGCCGGAAGAGAATACTTCCGAGAAGCCGAGTCCGAGCAGAGAGGAGAGCTTCTGCGCATTGTAGTAGCGGGAGGCGGGCAGGAAATGCACCCTGCGGCCTTTCACCGCCTGCGGAAGCGCACCATAAGGGGCTGTCTTATAGACTCCGGCACCCTCCGCGAGGGACTTTACGGAAGGCATTTCGCCCATCCAGATGATGTCGTCAAGGCTGAAATCGTCGGCATATATGACTTCATCCCCGCTCTCAAGGTCTATGGTCGCGGCGAAGCGCGGCTCGTCAATGCCGAAGAAATACAGCCAGCTGCTGTCCTGGCGCCACTTGTAGCAGTTGTCCCTATACTGTGCGGGAGCATCCGCATTGCCGAGGAAGAGAACTATCCCCTTCTCCCCGCGCAGTTTCTCCATAAGCGCCCTGCGGCGCGCTATATATACTTCTTTTTCGAACATAATGCCTCCGCATCCCTGCTAAAATGCAGGCATACGGAGACAAAGGTAAGAAAATTCCGGAATAGCTGCCGCCGCCCTCTGGCAGGCCGCCGCCTACTCGTCCCTGAGCCGGGCCATAAGGAAGCTGTTGGCCTCGTTCAATGTCTTGATGGTCAGCTCGTGGGCCTTGATGATTTCGTACAGAGAACGGATTTTCTCGTTTGCCGCGGAGAGTCTGTTTTCATAGTCCTCGACTACGGCCCTCTTCTCGTCCTCGAAGCTCCTCCTGTCCTTAAGCAGTTCGTCCGCCGGCCCGTATCCGGAGAATATCACCTCCTCTTCGGTCATCCCGAGATATTCGGCGAATTTGGTGAGGGTCTTGCTGAAGAGCCTGACATTGCCCTTTTCGAAATTGATGTAGGTCGTGCGTCCGATGCCGAGTTCTTCCGCCATCATCGCCTGCGACAGTCCGGTCTTCTCGCGGAATTTCCGGATATCGGTATGTGTCTTGTCGTCTCTTCGCATCGCGGCCGTTTTTTTGAGCGGTCAAAATTAAAGAGTATGCGCATATGGCCCGTGTCCGATTTTGTGGACACGGTTCATAAAAAATGAACAAAAAACATAAAAAACAGATATTTTTTTATTCTCCTTCCGCCTTGTCGCAACAGGAATATTGCATATTTCAGGACAAGAGTCCATTTTTGGCGAAACGAAACAGGCGTTATGACAGACAAGGAGAGAATACTCGAAGAATTCACACGCTTTATGGACGAGGCTCCGGATTGCGGGGGCGACCGAATCTTCGCGCGGCTCGGCGTACCGCCCCGCACGCTGGATGAGATTCTGCTCGGGGAGTTCGGAATGACCGCCGACGAGATTCTTGCGGAATACAGGCGCAAAAAGCGGAGCTTCTCTATTGATATTGGCGACAATATTTATTAGCTTTGTGAGCTTTGCACTTGAAAAGAACAGACAAACATAATTATACACAGTAAAACGATGAAAGAATACACAACCAAAGAAATCCGCAACGTGGTACTTCTCGGAGCTGCAAAGTCCGGCAAGACCACGTTGGCTGAAGCTATGCTCTATGAGGGCAAGGTTATCGACAGACGCGGCTCGGTGGAGGACAAGAACACCGTCTCCGACAACAACGAACTGGAGAAAATCAACCAGAGGTCCATCTACGCCACCCCGCTCTATGCCGAATTTCTCGGCTATAAGACCAACTTCATAGACACGCCGGGTTCCGATGACTTCATCGGCGGCGCATATTCCGCCATCAAGGTCTGCGAGGCCGGAGTGCTCGTGATCAACGCACAGCAGGGCGTCGAGGTGGGAACGGAGAACCTCATCCGCCTCGCCACGGAAAAGAAACTCCCCCTGGTCTTCGCGGTCAATCAGCTCGACTCCGAGAAGGCCGACTGGGACAGCATACAGAACTCCGTCAAGGAGGCCGTGGGTTCGAAGGCCGTCTATATACAGTTCCCCGTCAATGTCGGCCCGTCCTTCGACGGCTTCGTCGATGTGCTGACGATGAAATACTACCACTTCAAGGATGCCAACGGCACCCGCGAGGATCTGGAAATCCCTGCGGAGCTTAAGGAACAGGCCGACATCATGCGTCAGGAGCTCATCGAGAAGGCTGCCGAATACGATGACGGCCTGATGGAGAAGTTCTTCGACTCCGGCGCACTCACCGAAGACGAAATCCGCAAGGGCCTCAATCTCGGCATCATCGCCGGTGAAGCCTGCCCGATTTTCTGCGTCAGCGCAAAGAAGGACATCGGAGTCAAGCGTCTGCTCGAATTCGTGAAGAACGTGGCCCCGGCGCCTTCCTGCAAGGAGGACGGCCCGGCATCAATATTCATCTACAAGAACGATGTCGAGCCGCATCTGGGAGAGGTGTCATTCTTCAAGGTGATGAGCGGCACCGTCACCGCAGGTATGGATCTGGAAGATTCCGTATCGGGCAACAAGGACCGCATCTCGGCCCTCTACGCGGTGGCCGGACTCAAGAAGGAGGCCGTCACGTCGCTGCACGCCGGAGACCTCGGATGTACCGTGAAGCTCAAGAACGGCAGGTCCAACATCACGCTCGCTCTTCCGGGTTCCGGAATCAGCTGCGACAAAATCGTATATCCGGCCCCTAAATACCGCTGCGCAATCAAGGCGAAGGTGCAGCAGGACGAGCAGAAGCTCGGCGACGCGCTGAAGAAAATCGCGTCCCAGGACCCTACCGTCATCGTGGAATATTCCAAGGAACTCCGTCAGACCATACTCAGCGGCAACGGAGAGCAGCACATAAACATAGTCAAGTGGAGGCTCAACAACGAATTCAAGCTTGAGGTCGAACTCTTCGCTCCGAAGATTCCGTACCGCGAGACCATCACCAAGACTGCCAACGCCACCTACCGCCACAAGAAGCAGTCCGGCGGAGCGGGCCAGTTCGGCGAAGTATCCCTGCTCATCTGCCCTTACGAGGAGGGTACGGAACCTCCGAAGGTGTTCAAAATCAACGGCAAGGACCAGGTTATGAACATCAAGACTCAGGAGTCCTTCGACCTGGAATGGGGCGGAAAGCTGGAGTTCTACAACTGCGTGGTCGGAGGCGCCATCGACGCGCGCTTTATGCCGGCCATCCTCAAGGGCATCAACGACAAGATGAGCGAGGGTCCGCTGACGGGTTCATACGCCCGCGACATCCGCGTCTATGTCTATGACGGCAAGATGCATCCGGTGGATTCCAATGAAATCTCCTTCGTTCTCGCCGCGCGCAATGCCTTCAAGGAGGCGTTCCGCAATGCCGGCCCTAAGATTATGGAGCCTATCTACAATGTGGAAGTGATGACTCCGGCGGAGTATCAGGGAGCCTGTATGTCCGACCTCCAGAACCGCCGCGGCATTCTCGGCGATATGGGTGCGGACAAGGGATTCTCCATCCTGAAGGCCCGTGTGCCTCTCGCGGAGCTCTATCGTTATTCCACGACCCTCAGCTCCCTGACGTCAGGCTCCGCCACCTTCTCTATGGAGTTCGCGGACTACCAGCCTGTACCGGGTGACGTGCAGACCAAGCTCCTCGCGGAGTACGCTGCCGCCGAAGGCTCGGAAGAATAACTTTATGCACGATAAACTTAAATTTTTCTGTGTCGGTCTGGCCGCGCTGATAGGCGCGGCGCAGGCCGATGCTCAATTTGCGCTCAGCGCCGGCATTTCCTTCCCCGGCAGCGCGTATACGGACAACGGTATCGGCAACTATTACTCGAAACTCCGCATAGGGTTCGATATCGGGGCGCAATACAATCTCGAAGTCACGCAGCATCTTGACGCGACGGCCAGCGTGGATTTCATCCGCCACAGCCTCGGCAAGATGGCCAGGAACGCGATGGGCTACAATTACTCCGTCTATCCGTCCTATATCAACTGCGCGATGATGCTTGGAGCGGCGTACAAGATTGATTTTGAAGGGGAAGGATATCTGGACCCGGAACATCACGCCTTCGTCGAAGCCCGCCTGGGGACCAATTATTCCAATCTGAGCCGGGCCGTATATACCGGTGACGACGGCGGAGAACATACCACAAGATACGGCGGAGCGTGGAGATTCTGCTGGGCCGCCGGGGTCGGCATCAGATATACCGAAGACAGCAGCATCAGCCTGAGGTATCTGAATCTCGGCAATGTGCAGGTCTCCGAAAAGGGCGACGGCGACAACAGGGTCGGCTATTCGCCGAGAGTGGTCGAACTGCTCTATTCTTACTGGTTTTAGGGTGACTCCACGGGAAATCCATCTTCTGGGCAATATGCACCCGAATCTCGTCGAGGCCGGATGCGATGAGGCGGGACGCGGGCCGCTGGCGGGACCGGTCTTTGCGGCGGCGGTGATTCTGCCGCAGGACTTCTTCCATCCCCTGCTGAACGACTCGAAGAAGATGAGCGCAAGGGCGAGGGATATTCTCCGGGAAGTCATCGAGAGGGAAGCCGTGGCCTGGGCCGTGGAGGAGGTGAGCGCGGAGGAGATAGACTCGCTCAATATTCTCTGGGCTTCCGTGGAGGGGATGCAAAGGGCGGTGCGCAGGCTCGGGACAAAGCCGGATTTCCTGCTTGTCGACGGCAACCGCTTCCGTCCGATGGAGGGCTACGGCTATGCCACCGTCGTGCACGGGGACGCGACCTACGCATCCATTGCCGCTGCCTCCGTGCTGGCCAAGACCCGGAGGGACGAGAAGATGAGGGAGCTGGACAAGCTCTACCCCCAGTACGGATGGGCCCGCAATATGGGATATCCGACCCGCGAGCATATCGAGGCGATACGCCGCTACGGACTCACCCCGCAGCACCGCCGCTCCTTCCACCCGAAGGCGATTGAACCGGAATTGTTTGATATTTTTGAGTAGTTTTGTGATGTGAAACTTGAGTGATGAAATTTAAGTTGACTGCCATACTCCTTCCCCTGCTCCTCATTCCGCTCTCCTGCGGGCACAGGGGCGGTACGGCGCGGGAAGCCGCCTCAAGGCCTTTCCCTATGGTGGAGGCTCCGGCTATGCTTACCGACGATGCGGAGCGGCTCGATTTCGTGCTGAGCCACTATTGGGACGCCTTCTTCGACGGGGACGGCCCCACCGACTCCGGGCAGGTGCTGGGCGTGCGGAACTCCGAGCTGGAGGAGAACGTGGCCCGCTATATAGGCCTTCTGGACTATGTTCCGATGAATACCGCCCAGGCCAGGCTCAAGGGCGTGTTCTCCCAGATAGAAGCCCGTCAGGAACGGGACACCTCGTCGCTTGTCTATATGCTGATGACGGAAGTGTTCTCCGACTATCTCTACGACCCCAATTCCCCTATGCGCAGCGAGGACTACTATCTGCCTTTCGTGGAGGGGATGGCCGGGTCACGCTTCACGAGCGCGGACAGGCGTGCGGGATACCGCTTCGAACTCGAAAAATGCCGCCTCAACCCCTACGGGAGCAAGGTTCCGGACTTCAGTTTCAAGGATATACGCGACCGCAGGCATCATCTCTACGGCGTACAGGCGGAGTACACGATGCTCTTCTTCAGCAACCCCGGCTGCCACTCCTGCCAGGAAATCATAGATCAGATAGGGTCACGGCCGTATATCGACGCTATGATAGGGGACGGGACTCTCGCCATAGTCAACATCTATATCGACGAAGAGGTGGACAAGTGGCGGGAATACGAGCCGGAGTATCCGCGAAACTGGCTTAACGGCTACGACTACCGGGGAGTCATCAACAGCGACGAACTCTACTTCGTCCGGGCCATCCCGTCCCTGTACCTGCTCGATTCGCAGAAGCGCGTGATATATAAGGACGCACCCGTGGAGAAGGTGCTGCTCTATTTAGACACTCTGGAGGCAAAGGATCAAACACGATAACGATATGACAATCAAGAGAAGACTTTGGGCGAAATCCGGAGACGGAAGCCCCATCTACAGGTACACCCTCATCAACGGCAGCGGAGCCTCCGTAACTCTGTGCAATATAGGCGCTGGCGTCGTGTCAGTCAACGTGCCGGACAGGAACGGCAGGCTGGGCGATGTGGTTCTGGGCTACAACAGGGCCGAGAGCTACTTCGGAGACGGCCCCTGTATGGGCAAATGCCCCGGAAGATACGCCAACCGTATCGCTGCGGGACGCTTCACCCTCGACGGGAAGCAGTACGAACTGCCTGTAAACAACGGCCCTAACCACCTTCACGGCGGTCCGGAGGGTTTCCAGAACAAAATCTGGGAGTCCCGCAGGCGCAAGGGCGGCGTGGAGTTCAAATACTTCTCCCCTGACGGCGAGATGGGGTATCCGGGCAATCTCACCGTCGTGGCCCGCTACGAATGGAGCGAGGACAACGAACTCCGTCTCACCTTCTCCGCCAAGAGCGACGCCAAGACCATAGTCAATCTGACCAACCACAGCTACTTCAACCTCAACGGCAAAGGGTCGGTGCTCCGCCACCGCCTCAAGCTCAACGCGATGCAGTACCTCCCGACCGACTCCACCCTCATCCCGCTCGGCGAAGCGGAGCCGGTGGTAGGCACTCCGATGAACTTCATCACCCCTAAAACTCTCGGAAGGGACATAAAGAAAGACTTCCCGTCCCTGAACTTCGGCAAGGGCTACGACGCCTGCTGGATTATTGACGATTATATGCCGGGGCAGCTCCGTGAAGCCGCCGAACTCTACTCAAAGGAGAGCGGCAGGGAGCTTAAAGTCTATACGACCCAGCCTGGTGTCCAGGTCTATACCGGCAACTGGCTCGAAGGCTGCCCGGCGGGGAAGCACGGACGCAAATATCACGACTATTGCGGAGTGGCGCTCGAATGTCAGCATTTCCCTGACAGTCCCAACCATACGGAGTATCCCCGCACCGTCCTCAGGCCGGGCAAGGTGATGCACGAGGCGATAATCTTTGCTTTCGGAGTCAGGAAATGAGACAGTATCTCGACCTGCTTCAGCTGATAATGGACACCGGCACCGTCCGTCACGACCGTACCGGGGTGGGGACGAAGAGCATATTCGGACACCAGATGCGCTTCGACCTGAGCGAAGGCTTCCCGCTGCTCACCACCAAGAAGGTGCACCTCAAGTCCATCATCTACGAACTCCTGTGGTTCATCAGCGGCGACACCAATATCCGTTATCTCAAGGAGCACGGAGTTTCCATCTGGGACGAGTGGGCCGACGCTGACGGTGACCTGGGTCCCGTATACGGGCATCAGTGGCGCAGCTGGCCCGCCCCGGACGGGCGGAAGATAGACCAGCTCTCGGAGGTGATAGAGATGATAAGGAACAATCCCGATTCCCGCCGTATGCTCGTCTGCGCGTGGAATCCGGGAGAAGTCGACCGTATGGCCCTGCCTCCCTGCCACTGTCTCTTCCAGTTCTATGTGGCGGACGGACGGCTCTCCTGCCAGCTCTACCAGCGCAGCGCCGACACATTCCTCGGCGTGCCGTTCAATATCGCGTCCTACGCGCTTCTTACGATGATGATTGCCCAATGCTGCGGCCTGCAGCCGGGCGAATTCATCCACACCACAGGCGACACGCACATCTACCTCAATCACTTCGACCAGGTGCGCGAGCAGCTCTCCCGCACTCCGCGTCCGCTTCCGAGGATGAAGCTCAATCCGGAGGTGAAGAGCGTGTTTGACTTCAGGTATGAGGATTTCACCCTCGAAGGCTACGACCCGTGGCCGGCGATAAAGGCCCCTGTGGCAGTGTAGCTTATGCAGAAGTGTCTGATAGTCGCGGCGTCCGACAATGACGCGATAGGGCGCGGGGGAGTGATGCCCTGGCATCTGGGCGAGGATCTCAAGTATTTCAAGCGCGTCACCCTGGGCTATCCCGTGATAATGGGCCGCGCCACATTCGAGTCCATCGGAAGGCCGCTCCCGGGAAGGAAAAACATCGTCCTCACGAGCCGGGGCAATCTTCCTGACGGGGTGTGCCGTGCCGCGTCCGTCGGGCAGGCCTACGCCGAGGCGGAACCGGCGGAGAAGTGCTTCATCATAGGCGGGGCGCGGGTCTATGCCCAGGTCATCGACACGATGGATATGATTTATCTGACCCGCATCCATACCGTCGTACCGGATGCCGACGCCTTCTTCCCGGAGATAGACCCGGCCCTCTGGACGGAGGAATCCCGCTCCGGCCTCCTTACGGACGCGCAGAGCGGACTGGAATTCGAATTCATCGTCTATCGCAGGAAATAGCGCTCAGACTCCCAGCTCCTCCTTCATACTGCGGAGCAGGTCGAAAGCCTGCAGCGGAGTCATATTGTCGAGGTCGGCTCTTTCGAGCTTCTCCTTGAGCGAGGAGAGAGTCGGGTCGTCAAGCTGGAAGAAGGAGAGCTGCACGCTGCCGTCTTCTTCGAGAGCCATATTGCTGGCGTGCTTCTCGCGCGCCTCCAGCCTGCGGAGAGTTTTCTCGGCGGATTCCACCACTTCCCGAGGCATACCGGCAAGCCGGGCCACGTGTATGCCGAAGCTGTGCGCCACTCCTCCCTTTTCCAGTTTGCGCAGGAATATGACATTGCGGCCCTCCTCCTTTACGGCTATGTGGTAGTTTCTGACTCTCGGATATTGCGCCTCCAGGTCGTTGAGTTCGTGGTAGTGCGTGGCGAACAGGGTCTTCGCCCCTTTTCCGCTGTTGTGGATATATTCCACCAGGGCCCTTGCGATGGACATCCCGTCGTAAGTTGAGGTGCCCCGCCCTATCTCGTCTAGCAGCACCAGCGAGCGGGCCGAGAGATTGTGCATAATCATCGCCGTCTCGGTCATCTCGACCATAAACGTCGATTCCCCTCTGGAGATGTTGTCCGTAGCGCCCACGCGGGTGAAAATCTTGTCGAAATAGCCGAAGCGGGCGGATTTAGCCGGGACGAACGACCCGATCTGTGCCATCAGCACGATGAGGGCCGTCTGGCGCAGCAGGGCGGATTTGCCTGCCATATTCGGGCCGGTGAGTATGATAATCTGCTCCCCCTTGCTGTCGAGGCTGATGTCGTTGGGGACATACTCCTCTCCGGGAGCCATCAGAGTCTCTATCACCGGATGTCTGCCGGAGCGGATGTCGAGAGACGACGACTTGTCTATCTCCGGTCTGCAGTATCCCCTGTCGAGAGCCTGCTGCGCAAAGCCCTGCAACACATCTATCTGCGAGATTACGCGGCAGTTGCTCTGGATGTCCCGGATGGCTTTCCGTATATCCGAGACGAGTTCGCCGTAGAGCCGGCTCTCGATTTCGTAGATGTCAGCCTCAGCGTTGAGGATTCTCTCCTCGTATTCTTTGAGTTCGGCTGTGATGTAGCGCTCGGCGTTGACGAGCGTCTGCTTGCGCACCCAGTCCGCAGGAACCTTCTCGCGGGAGGAGTTGCGCACTTCGATATAGTAGCCGAAGACATTGTTGTAGCCTATTTTCAGCGAAGAGATTCCCGTGCGTGCCGTCTCCCGCTCCTGCATCTTGAGCAGGTAGTCCTTGCCTCCGCGGGAGATTTCCCTCAGTTCGTCGAGTTCCGCGCTGACTCCGGCGGCGATGATGTCCCCCTTGCCGAGCTGGGCCGCCGGATTTTCCGCGAGGGTTTCTGTGATGCGTTCCAGAGTCCTGTCCGTATTGCGCATCTCGCCGGAGAGTTTGCCGAGAGCCTCCACCCCGCTCGCGAGACAGCGCTCCCTTATCGGGGTCATCCTCCGCAGGGAGCGTCCGAGCTGCACCGCTTCTCTCGGGAGCAGCTTGCCCGTCGCGGCGCGGGAGACAATCCGCTCAAGGTCTCCGATTTCGCCGAGATCCTCCTGTACGGTGTGCAGCGCCTCCTCGTTGCCGTGAAAATACTGCACTATGTCATATCTGCGGTTGAGGCTGCCTGTGTCCATTATGGGCATAGCCAGCCACTGCCTCAGAAGTCTCGACCCCATACTTGTGCGGCAGCGGTCTATAGTGTCCACGAGACTCACCCCGTCCTTGCCCGCATTGCTCTGGAAGACTTCAAGATTGCGGAAAGTGAAGCGGTCCATCCACACGAACTTGTCGGAGTCTATCCGCGAGATGGAGCAGATGTTGCCCAGTCCGGCGTGGCAGGTCTGTTCGAGATAGACGAGAAGAGCTCCGGCGGAACATAGGGCAAGGGGGAACTGTTCTACGGCGAATCCCTTCAAGCTCTTGACCTTGAATTGATTGCGTAGTCTTTCTTCGGCGGCTTCCCGCACGAACGCCCATTCGTCGAGAGTCGTGATATAGTAATCCCCGAAGAGTTCCTTTGCCAGTTTGGCATCTTCTTTTCTGACCACCAGTTCCTTGGGGGCGAAAGAAGATATCAGGGTGCCGACGTATTCCACCGGACCCTGCGCCACCTGGAAAGTTCCGGTCGAGACATCCAGAAAGGCGGCGCCGCAGACATCCCCCTCAAAGCTGAGTCCGGTCAGATAATTGTGTTCTTTCTGTTCGAGCATACCGGCGCCGAAGGCTATGCCCGGGGTAAGTATCTCCGTGACCCCGCGCTTGACGAGCTTGTTTTTGGTCAGGGCCGGGTCTTCGAGCTGGTCGCATACCGCCACCTTGTATCCGGCGCGGATGAGTTTCTGCAGGTAGGATTCAAGGGCGTGGTGCGGGAAGCCGGCCATTTGCGTGCTGCCCTTGTCCCCGTTGGAACGCCGTGTCAGCACGAGCCCGAGGATTTTGCTTGCAAGGACCGCATCGTCAGAATAGGTCTCGTAGAAATCCCCGACCCTGTATAGAAGCAATGCTTCCGGGTTTTGTGCCTTGATGCTGAAATAGTGTTTCAGCATCGGTGTGTCTTCTCCGCTCTTCGCCATGGAATTATCATCTTTTTATTTTGCCGGAAGCCTTGCCTGTCGTTTCGACTTCGATTCTGTTTATCTTGTTCTCTCCGTCGGGAACGACGATGTTCAGTCCTTCGAAATTCTGCTGGTCCACGTTCGCGAGATTCAGACCGCGCTGTACGGTGAGATTGCAGTTCTCGAACTTGAATGTCCCCTCCGGTATCGGCGCGGCGGGATCCCCGATGATGTCTCCGGCCGTTCTTGCCGTGCCGTTGACGTTGATCACCTTGATGTCACGCAGGATTGTGCGGGGCGTGAACGGCTTGTAGTCTTCCACCATCCTCCAGATCATGTTGGCGGAGATGAAGGTGCCGCAGTTGTTGAGGGTGAAGTCCTTGAAGGTGATGTCTTCCACTATGCCGCCGCGCGACGGTTGTGACTTGAAGCGCACCGGGGCCTGGTTCTTCTCCCCGCAGACGCAGTTTTCAATCATCACGTTGCGGATGCATCCGGAAATCTCGCTGCCCATCGCCACGCCGTGTCCTCCGTCGAAGTTGCAGTTCTGCACGAGGATGTTCATGCTCGGTCTGGCAACCCTGCGCCCGTCCTCGTTCTTGCCGCTCTTTATCGAGAGGCAGTCATCCGTCACGTTGGTATAGACATCGGTCATCCTGACGTTGCTTGAAGAGTCGATGTCCACGCCGTCCGAACTCGGTATATACGAGCTTACGCTTATGTGCAGGGAATCGATGCTGAAGCCGTCGGTGTAGAGGACGTGCAGGCACCATGAAGCGTGGTTGAGCATCGTGAGCCCGCTGATGCTGCCGCCCGGACAGTTGGTGAAGCAGAGCATGCGGGGCCTGCCCCAGTGGCCGTCCTTGTTCTTGTTTTTGCTCCATTCCTGTCCGCGTCCGTTGATGGTGCCCTTTCCGAAGACCCTGACGTTGCGGGAGTTGTCGAAATTGAGGAAGGCGCAGCGCCACTTGCGCTCTATGCCCTCGAAGCGGGTGGGTATCTGCGGGAAATCATCAGAATCCACGGTGGATATGAGCGTGGCCCCTTCTTCTATCTTCAAGTCCACTCCGTTGCGGAAGAAGAGAGCTCCGCTGAGATATTCTCCTGCGGGAATCACCACGACGCCGCCGCCGTTCGCGTATGCCGCGTCGGAAGCTTTCTGGATGGCCCGCGTGTCAATGTCGGAACCATTCCCTGTGGCTCCGAAATCCTTGACGTTGAAGATTTTGTGGTCTTTTTCCACCGTGACGACACGGCTGCCGTATCCTTCGATGGTGAGTTCCACCACCGTACGGT
>CAVGPE010000104.1:0-3338 GCA_963631065.1 Ruminococcus bicirculans (ex Wegman et al. 2014) | reverse complement strand
GGTCATCCTTGATTTCTGAAGGCAGATTGCGGATTTCTCCGGTGAAGCCGTCCCATTCGCGGACTTTTCCGACCGCATCCAGACTTGCCTTGAACGTCTGTTCGCGGGAGCCTTCGTTGAAAATGAAGTAAAGATCCGCGTCCTTGAGAATCCTGCGGGTGTAGCGGATGCTGTCCGTCGGGATGATGACTTCCGTCATGCCCATCTGGCGCTTGAATGACTCTATCGTCACCCAGGCCTGGCTGTCCGCGGCGCGGCGGCGTGGAGATGGTGTCGCCGCAGCTGCTCCCGCCGGCTTCGGGGCCGCTTTGACCCTGTAAGGGGCGGTGGGGCCTGAGATGTAGCTTCCTTCCGGACGCTCGGAGAGTATGAGCATCTCCCTTTGCGGCATCATGCTCTCCACCTGCGCAGTCCAGCGGCGCAGCGGTTCGTGGACGGCCTCCGGACAGTCCGGGAAGGCCTCCATTGCGGTGAACGTCCTGTCCACGAGCTTGCCTGGCATCGAACCCCAGAAGAGCAGCTTGCCTCCGAGCTTGACGAAATCCTCAATCACGGCCCAGGCCTTCTTCGAGATGACGTCGGCGGAAGGGATGATGAGGGTGTAGTATTTCTGCCCGCTGCGGTTTTCCAGATAGCCCGGCCCTACTGTCAGGGCCTCGAAGAAAGCGTCGTCATCGACATAGTCGAAATCGACCTGATGGCGCATCAGCATCTGGGAAAGTTCGGACAGCTCCCAATATACTTCATTGTTGCCAAGCCACATGGTCAGGGTGGGGTAGTACATCGCGACGCGGGCTCCCGGCACTCCCATGGACAGCAGGTACGAGTTGCGGTTGATGTAGTCCGAAAGCTCCCGCATGTGAGGTTTCTTCGAGAGACTCTCCGCCGTCTGGGACTTGGAGCTCCAGAAATTGTATTCGAAGTAGTTGATGCCTCTGACGAACTGGTAGTTGAGCACCTGCTTGCTGGTGGTGAGGTCGGAACGGACGGCACCCATTGTCTCGCTGAATGCGCGCGGCTTCCCGTAAACGTGGGCTACGGACGAGGCCAGCTTCGGGAAGTCATTGTCCACTCCCGGAGCCACATGGGAATTGATCACGTCCACCCCCGGAATCTGCACCCTGTTCAGGACGCGGAAGAAGTTTCCGTTGGCTTCGATGTTCACCGGCATTATGTGCTCGTTGTTGAGGTGGGTGATGTGGGCCATGCCGTTTTTCTCGTGCCAGTCGGCCTGGCGCTTGAAGAAGATGTCCGCAAACATCTCCGACCATACGTCCCAATAGTCGGCCTTGACTCTCTTCTCCTGCTCGGTCTTGACCGGGGCGAAGAATGAAGCGAAATAAGGTGTCGGGTCATAGCCTTTCTTCTCCTTGAAAACCTCCATGATGGCGGGAGTCCAAGGGGTGTACATGTATTCCGGCTCATCTCCGCGGAACCCCATCACGCTTGTGCCCATCTCGGTGCCAAGCTCCTTTTTGGCGGCTTCGTGAGTCCATTCTATGAACTGGTCTACCGCTTCCGGGTTGAGGTGGTCGTGGAGGAAGTTGGAAGTGTCCTTGCCGTGTGTGGGGTTGTTGACGGCGCGGGTGTCGCCGCTCTTGTGGGCGTATCCGGCGAAGAGTATCGTCCAGCCGTGTTCTCCGGCGTTGAAGCTGATCTTGCCCTCCTCTATGGGGATGATGCGGTTGGCCTGTCCTGCGGACACGGCTACGGCAGATACGGCTCCGGAGGGTACGGGAGCGCCCGTGATTTCTTCTCCTGCCGCGACCTTGAGAGTGGAGTCCAGCTGAATCAGGGCCCACATCTTGAGATCCGGTCTTTCGCGGGAGAACTTGCCTCCGGCGAAGCCGCTCGGGTATTTGGCATCATCGATGAGCCATACTTTCATCCCTCTTGACTTGGCCTCCTTGACGGCGGTTTTCACCATCTTGAACCACCCTTTCGAGAGATATTCGTAAGGGAAGTCGTAGCCCGGTTCTATATTGACGACCCGTGTCCCGACGCTCTGCATCAGGTCCAGGTCCTGTTTGATGATTTTGGCGTTCATATCACCTTCCCAGCCCCACAGTATGTGGCTGGCGTACTCGGCGGGAGGGAAAGCATAGCCTTGGCGCAGTTCTTCCACTCCTTTGTCCTGAATGCCTTCCCAGCTCTTGATCTGGCACATTGCCGGCAGGGCGGAAAGCACGATGCAGATGGTTGTCAGTATTCGTTTCATTGTGTGGTATGTTTTGGCAAATTGCACAAATTTAATGTTTTTTGGCGATGATTCACTATCTTTGACCGCATGAAACGACTGCTGATAATCACTTATTACTGGCCGCCCACCGGAGGTTCCGGCGTGCAGAGATGGGTGAAATTCAGCAAGTACCTGCCCGCTTTCGGCTGGCAGCCCGTCATCTATACTCCCGAAAACCCGGAGCGTCTGGCTTTTGACGAAAGCCTGCTTGCGGACATACCGGAATGCGCGGAGATCATAAAGACCCATATTCTCGAACCTTACGAACTGTACCGCCGTCTGTCGGGGACAAAGAAAGGAGCCGAGGTGAATCCGCTGAATGCGCGGAGCGGCTCTCCCAAGAAGCGCATTTCTCTATGGCTCAGGGGAAATCTCTTCATTCCGGATCCGAGGGTGTCATGGGTTAGGCCCTCCGTGCGCTTCTTGTCGAAATACCTGCGCGAACATCCTGTGGATGCCGTCGTGACCACCGGGCCGCCACAGTCCATGCACCTTATCGGACGCGGACTCAAGCGGAGGCTCGGCGTGAAGTGGATAGCGGACTTCAGAGATCCCTGGACGGAGATGTTCTACTACAAACATCTGTCGCTCACGGCTTTTGCCGACCGCAGACATCACAGGCTGGAACAGAGTGTGCTGGACGAGGCGGACTTGGTCATAGCGGTCTCTCCGCGCGTGCAGGCGGACTTCGCCTCCAGAACCGCCACTCCCGTGGAGCTGATTACCAACGGCTACGATGAGGATGATTTCAAAGGGGCTTCGGAGAAAAAGCTCTCCGACAAGTTCACCGTTGTCCACACGGGACTCTTCGCCGCCGACGGCAATCCGCTCAACCTCTGGGATGCTCTTGCCGCCAAATGCGGGGAGGATGCCGAGTTCCGCAGCCGCCTGCAGATCAGACTGGCCGGCAAGACGGATCCGGAAATCATAGAAGCCATACGGGAGAGGGGCCTTGGAGAGAATCTCGTGGATCTTGGCTATCTGCCGCACGAGAAGACGGTGCTGGAGCAGCGCGGTGCGGATATTCTTCTGCTGCCGCTCAGACAGGAACCGGAATATTCCAAAGTTCTGCCCGGCAAGATATTCGAATACCTTGCCG
>CAVGPE010000103.1:5497-7124 GCA_963631065.1 Ruminococcus bicirculans (ex Wegman et al. 2014) | reverse complement strand
GAGTATATTAGCGGTTCGATTTTAAGGACAAGCATTACTGACAATTTGACAGAAATATGAGACAAGATAAAGAATTCACCTTCCCCTCCGGAGCGGAAGTGAGCATCATTCCGGTCGTGCAGGGAGAGGGGCTGATGAAGTTTGACGATGCCGAACTGCCTGATGTTCTGCCTATTCTCGCGCTGCGCAACGCGGTGCTGTTTCCGGGCGCCATCTATCCCGTCACGATAGGGCGGGAGAAATCCATAAAGCTCATACAGGACGCCGAGAAGGAGGGATTCTTCATCGGGGCCGTCCCGCAGGAGGATGTGATGGTGGAGGAGCCTCAGGAGGAGGACCTCTTCCATTTCGGAGCCGTCTGCAAGATAGTCAAGACTCTGGAGATGCCGGACGGCACAATCACGGCCATACTTCAGGCCTTCAAGCGACTGGAGGTCGAGGCGGTGCTGGGATACGAGCCGTATATCACGGCCAAGGTGCACTATCTCGCCGACATCCTCAGGGAAGACAATCACAGCACTGACATAAAGGCAATAAGCGAGGCCCTCAAGGACAAGGCCGTCCAGATACTCCGTTCGTCCAATCTCGGCACGAGGGAGACGATAGGCGCGGTGAAGGCCATAGACGACTTCCGCTTCCTGGTGAACTTCATCGCCACCACCATCGAGGTGGAGAACTTCGACGCGAAGGCCGGGCTGCTCGAATACGATGACGTGAAGGTCAGGGCCCTGAAGCTCCTCTCCATACTCGACGTGCAGATTGAGCTGATGAAGATAAAGCAGGAGATCAACCAGAAGGTCAAGAGCGACATCGACCAGCAGCAGAGGGAATACTACCTCAACAATCAGCTGCGCACCATCCAGGAGGAACTCGGTATGGACGACGCGGAGGAGTTCGACAAGTTCCGCGAGAGAGCCGCCGGGAAGAAGTGGCCGGACGAGATTGCGGAGGCGTTCAACAAGGAGCTCTCGAAACTCGAGAAATACAACCCGTCCTCACCGGACTACAGCGTGCAGTACAATTATCTCGAGTTTATGCTCCAGCTGCCTTGGGGCGAGATGAGCAAGGACAATCTCGACCTCACGCACGCGCAGAAAGTCCTCGACCGCGACCACTATGGACTGGACACCGTGAAGGACCGCATCGTGGAGTACCTCGCCGTACTCAAGCTCAAGGGCAATATGAAGTCGCCTATCCTCTGCCTCTACGGGCCTCCGGGAGTGGGCAAGACCTCTCTCGGCAAGTCAGTGGCCAAGGCCCTCGGACGCAAGTATGTGCGCATCGCCCTCGGCGGTATGCACGACGAGGCTGAAATCCGCGGACACCGCAAGACTTATGTGGGGGCCCTGCCGGGACGCATACTCAACGGCATCGCCAGGGCCGGCACCTCCAATCCGGTGATAGTGCTGGACGAGATAGACAAGCTCAGCTCCGACTTCAAGGGCGACCCGTCTTCCGCGCTGCTCGAAGCGCTCGACCCGGAGCAGAACTCCGCTTTCCACGACAACTATCTCGACCTCGACTACGACTTGAGCAACGTGCTCTTCATCACCACGGCCAACAGCATCTCGCCTATCCAGCCCGCCCTGCTCGACCGTATGGAGGTGATCAATGTCACCGGCTACCT
>CAVGPE010000103.1:0-5464 GCA_963631065.1 Ruminococcus bicirculans (ex Wegman et al. 2014) | reverse complement strand
CATCGCGCCGATACAGCCGGCGCTGCTCGACCGTATGGAGCTGATCAACGTCACCGGCTACCTGGCGGAGGAGAAGATGGAAATCGCGAAGAAGTTCCTCGTGCCGAAGCAGCTGGAGGAACACGGTATAGAAAAGGGCGCACTGAAGATAGACAAGGCCGCCCTCGCGGAAATCATAGACCAGTACACCCACGAATCGGGCGTGCGCGGGCTTGAGAAGCAGATAGCGAAGATAGCCAGAGTCAGCGCGAAGAAGATTGCGCTCTGCGAGGATTACCCGAAAGTGATACGCAAAGAGCATCTTAAGGAATATCTCGGCCTGCCGGTGGCCTTCCACGACAAGCAGAAGGGCAACGAGGCTTCCGGAGTTGTGACAGGCCTCGCGTGGACCCAGATGGGAGGGGAAATCCTTTTCGTCGAGAGTTCGGTGTCCAACGGCAAGGGAGTGATGACGATGACCGGCAATCTCGGAGACGTGATGAAGGAATCCGCCACCATCGCCTACCAGTACATCAAGGCTCATCCGGAGATGGCGAAGATGACTTCCGAGGAATTCGCCGCGAAAGACATCCATATCCACGTTCCGGAAGGCGCGACCCCGAAGGACGGCCCGTCCGCCGGCATCACTATGGTCAGCTCTATGGTGTCCGCTCTGCGCGGGGAAGCCGTCAAGTCAGGTCTGGCGATGACGGGCGAGATGACTCTGCGCGGCAGGGTTCTCCCGGTGGGAGGAATAAAGGAGAAGATTCTCGCGGCCAAGAGGGCCGGAGTCCACACGATAGTCATCTCGGAGGACAACCGCAAGGACATAGAGGACATCAAGGAAATCTACATCAAGGGCTTGACGTTCCACTATGTGCAGACCATCGGCGACGTGATGGACTTCATCTTCTAGAAGAGCGTCGGGTGGTTCTCCTCCAGTCCCTTGAGGATGCGCTCCATCAGCGCCTCCCGTATCAGGGCGGAGCGTGAAGACACCTTGAAGCGATGACAGTATTCGTCTATTGCCGCAAGTTCCTGCCTGTTGAAAAGCACGGACTTGCGGTAAATTCTCTTCAGGGACTCCTTCTGCCTGTCCAGATAGGACGGGTCCACGGCGGAATACCGCCGCCGCCCGGAAGTCTTATTTCTGCTTTTCTTTGCCATCCGTTATGCTGATATAGTGAATCATCTCCTGCAGGTTGGCGACTTCGAGCCGTCTGCCGAGTATCTCCCCGTCCTTCCAGACGACGAACATCCTCGGGGTTCCGGTCACCCCGTAATATCTCTGATAGTCGGAATCCATCTCCGGATCCCAGAGATGGTAGAGCTTCACCTGCCGCCCGGGTATCCTGAAATTCTTGCGGAAGGCTTTCCACTCCCGCTTGTCCGCTCCGACATAGACGGCATAGAAATTCATAGGGAAATCGACCTGTGCAAGCACCGAAGGCAGCACCACGCTCTCCAGACGGCATTTCGCGCAGGAAGTGTCGTAGAAGAAAAGCACGGACACCCTCCCCTCGGCGGGGACCGTAAGACTGCCTCCGCCGGGTTTGAGCAGCTTAAGTTTCGGCGCTGTCATACCGAGCAGCGAGCTGCGGTTGAAGTCGGCGAATATCTGCGCGTCCATCAGCTCGATGTCGGTGGCGGTACGCACGATGCCGGTCGCGAGCCAGGTGTCGTATATGTGTATGGCCACGGCCTCCTCCCCCATCACTCTCGCGTGGCGGTAGTGGTCGAATATGCTCAGCGTCACGTGCTGTCTCGTGAGCGAGTCCCTGCAGCTTGATATCAGGGAGTCGAATTCGGCATTCTTGACGGCAATCTCCTCCCGCTCAAGCGTAGAGTAGAATTCAGTCAGCAGGCTGTCCAGCCCGGCGTAGCGGTAGAGGGAATCCGTCTGCGCAAACAGACAGACCGCCGATGCGAAAACGGCTGCGGCTATGAGCGACAGCCGCCTCATCCGACTTTGGGAAGTACGACTCCGTCCGGCACGAAGAGGGAGCTGTCCCCGTTGTGGCGGAGTATGTCCCTCACGGCGGAGGACGAGATGTGCGCGAACTCCTGCGCGGTAGGGATTATGATGGTCTCTATCTCCGGGGCGAGCCGGCGGTTGAAGTCGGCGATGGCCCTCTCGTTCTCGAAGTCGAGCATATTGCGCACGCCCCTGACTATGTGCCGTATGCCGAGTTCGCGGCAGATGTCCACGGTAAGTCCGTCATACTGGATGACGCTCACGTTGTCCAGTCCCGCCGTGGCCTGACGGATGATGTCGATTTTCTGCCCGTTGCTGAAGAAGCCGCACTTGTCCTGATTGATGCCGATGGCCACCGTCACCTCGTCGAACATAGTCAGCGCCCTGTGGAGGATGTTGAGATGTCCGGCAGTGAACGGATCGAAGGAGCCCGGGAATAATGCCTTGACTTTCATAGCCTCAAAGTTATGAATTATTCAGCATTTTTTTCCATTTGAGATAGCCGGCGACTGCAATTATTACATAAAGACCATAGAGCGATGCCTTGAACGGGATTCCCTTGTAGAAATACAGGGCGCAGGTGACAACATCCACCACTATCCATATCAGCCACTGTTCCAGATACTTGCGCGCAAGGGCCCAGCACCCGGCGAAACTCAGCGCGGTGGTGAAGCTGTCAGTCAGAGGCACCTGCGAGTCGGTGAAGCGCACCAGTAGGAAATATATCAGCGCCCACAGGACTGATATGGCCAGCACCCACGGCAGGATGAACCTTCTCTCGAAATGGCTCACCGCCGCCCCCGGCCCGTCTTTCCTGCCTCGGAGATATTTCCAGTTGATAAAGCCATAGACCGTCATCGCTATGTAGTAGAACTCCATTCCGCAGTCGGCATAGAGTCCGTGCTGATAGTAAAGCACGACATCGAGGCTCTGCATAACGAAGGCCACGGCCCACAGCGCAAGACTCGCCTTATATTCCAGAAGTATATAGGCGAGTCCCAGAGCCGTGGTAAGGATGTCCAGCCAGTGAAGGGCGATGAATTCCTGCATACGGCGTAAGGCGTCAGAAGCGGAGCGTCACGCTGCCCAGGGCGGTGAAGCCGGCGGACGGCACGAAGCCTATCTGGCGGTAACGGTTGTTCTCCGGATGGCCGGAGTTGTCCGCGATGGCCGAATATACCCAGCCGCTCGTGGCGAAATGGCTGTTGAACACATTGTTGAGGCTCAAGCCGAGACGAATCTGCTTCAGAGTCCCCCTGAAATTGAAGACATAGCTGAAATCTATGTCCGAGACGCTGTACGCGGGCAGGGAACGGTCGGTATTCTGAGTGTTGTCAAGGTACTGGCGGCCCACATAGCCCGTGTGCCACACTGCGGTGAAATCCCCGAAGCGGAAATCCGCAAAGCCGTTGAGAATGGCCCCCGGGGAGAAGGCGAGGGTGGAACTGTCATAATGCACTATGGTATAGCCGCTGTCGCTGCCCCAGTCCTCCGCATATTCGTCGAAGTCCAGAATACGGTTTACGCTCAGGGCCGCGTTGCCCTCAAGGGTCAGCCAGCGCGCCGCATCCCAGGCGAGGGTCATCTCGACGCCGCTGCGGTAGGATTTCGCGATGTTGGTGGTGAGATTTTCGCCTATGTCGCTCTTCTGCCCGGTCTGCACGAACTGGTCGCGATAGTCCATATAGTAGAGGTTGATTCCGGCGCGCAGCTTTGCCGCATTGAACTGATATCCGACCTCGTAGTCGATCAGGCTCTCCGCCTTCGGCGCGGGATAGTTGCCGTTGTCGGTGAAATTGTTGCGTTCCGGTTCGCGGTGACTCACCGCCACGGACGCATAGGCCCTGTGCGGACCGGCGCTGTAGCTCACTCCCCCTTTAGGGTTGAAGAAGCCGTAGTTCTCCCTGACGTCCAGAATCTGGTTGACATAGCTTCCGTCCTTCTGCTCTATGAACTTGTCGTTCTTCCCGTCGGTACGGTAGTCCACTCTCCTGTACTGCAGGTCTCCGAAGATGTCCCAATGTTCGCCGAAGCTGCGGGCCGCCTTGACGAATGCGCTGTAATCCCCCTTGGAGGCATCGGAATCGTAATAGGTGTAGCGTCCGTCAGAATCCGTCACTGCTGCGGCAAGGGCGTCGTCGCCTATGTAGGTGAGGTGGCCGAAATGGTGCGAACCGAAGCGCTGCGCCGTCACGCCTCCGACCACATCCCAGCGCTCATCCCTGTAGCTGAGGTTGTAGACCGCGCCGTAAGTATTCTGGTCAAGCCCCTTCCGGCGCACGAAGTCGCTCCTCTTGAGGCGGCTTCCGTCCGGGGAGACGAAACTCAGTCCGAATTTGGAGAGCTTGTTGTTGTAGCGGAATTCGTCATAATAGCCGTAGCCGTAGGTGTAGCGCAGGGTGAGGTTCATCTTCCAGTGCGCGTCCAGATTCCACAGGGCGGAAAGAATGTTGTGGTTCTGCTCGAAGTTGTCGGTGGTCCTGTCCCAATATGAGCCGTCCTTGAGATGGTAGCGCTCCGTCATATACTTCCCGTCGGCCCCCTTCACGAAATTCCCGTCGGCATCGGTGACGAGACGCTCATAAAGAGAGTTGTACCGCCCCAGTCCCGCGCGGTACATATCGGCATATCCGTCTATGCCGGTGCTTGCGCCGTAAGTCCCGTCCATCAGCGAGAGGTCGTCGCTCCCGGCGGTGACCCCGTTCCACGCCTGTCCGGTGTGCTCGAAGTTGCCGATATTGCGGTATCTGATGCTGAAATCGCGCCCGAGCCAGGTAAGGCCGACATAGTAGGAGCCGGAGCGGCCGGATGTCCCGTCCACATAACCGTCGGTGGACGTCTCGTGATATGCCCCTTCCGCGATGAAATGGTTCCACAGCAGCCCGGTCGAAGCGGTCACGCCCGCATTGAAGGTGTTGTACGAGCCGTATGACGAACTGATTTCCGCATAAGGCAGGAGCGAGGCCGCCCGCGTCTTCATAGTCACGGTGCCGCCGAAAGCCCCGTCACCGTTGACGGAAGTCCCGACACCCCTCTGAATCTGCACGCTCTCCATAAAGGACGAATAGCTGTTCATGTTGGCCCAGAAGACGCACTGGTCCTCGGGGGAATTGAGCGGCACTCCGTCCACGGTGACATTGATTCTCGAATCCCCGGCCCCGCGTATGCGCATATAGCTGGTGCCTGTCCCGACACCGTTTTCGCTCCACGCCATCACGCCCGGGGTCCTCGACAGCAGGAAAGGAAGCTCCTTTCCGCTCCGGGAGAAGGTCTTGAGCGCGTTCTCCCCTATGTTTGCAACTGCGTAAGGCGCGTTTTTCTGCACCATCACCCCCTTCACCACCGCCCCTTCAAGCTGTTCGACCAGAAGCGAATCTTTGGCCGTCTGCGCTCCGGCCACGGCGGACGAAAGCAGGAGCATCACAAAAAATACATTCTTTTTCATTAATGTAATATAAATAAAACAATGTATAAGGGGAGGCATTTCCCTACGCCGGCATTACCCGGATC
>CAVGPE010000102.1:49485-68997 GCA_963631065.1 Ruminococcus bicirculans (ex Wegman et al. 2014) | reverse complement strand
CTCGTGAGGCGGGTCTCCGTCATAGATTTCGGAGAACGCCCCGACCCCGTGCTTGCCCAGATCCTCGTAGAATCCCTCCACGAGCCACTCGGCCTTCTTCACGAAAGACGGCCCCTTGACCCTGAAGCAGATGCTGACATAAGGCTCAAGCAGGAACGGTCTGGTGCAGCCCTGATGGTAGGCAAGGTCGCGCTCCGTCTGCGTGCCTTCGTAAACCCCCTTGTACTTGGCATCCCTCGGGGAGAGGGTGCGTATGCCGCGCGAGGTGACGAGTTCGTTGTCGACTACCCTCAGGATTGAAGGGATGAGTTCCTCGTCCACAGGAGAATACCGGCACCATACGGCGCAGAGCTGGTTGGGCCTGATGTCCATATTCTGGCCGGAATTGTCCACATAGTCCGCAAGGCAGCCGCGCTCCGGATTCCAGAAGGTATTCTGGTAGTTCGCCTTGACAAGGTCGCGGATCTCCGCCCACTTCGAGACGAAGCGGCTCTTCTTCGCGCCATATTTGGTCTCCATCTCCACCGCAAAGCATATCGCATTGTACCACAATGCATTGGTCTCCACCTGGAAGCCTGCGCGCTCCGTGACCGGACGTCCGTCGATATAGGCGTTCATCCACGACAAGGCCACACCGTCCTTCTGCTCCCAGAGCAGACCGTTAGGCTGCATGGCGACCTCGGCGCGTTCTCCCGGGAGGTAGCTCTCCAGCACCCCGCGCAGGATTATGCCGTATTTCTTCCACACGGCCTTCGGGTCGGCCCCGTAGTCTATATATGCCTGAAGGCAGACAGCCGTCAGCAGCGGGGCTTCCACCTGCGTCGTGCGGCGGAAGAGCCTCTCCTGCTCGTCGGCGATGAGGTTGTCGAGTATCTCCTCGAAGGTCTTGGGGCTTTCCAGTCCGTACAGGGCCAGCCCCGGCAGAGCCATCAGGGTCTCGCGCAGCAGCCCGGTGTACATCCACGAATAGCCCGCATTGATCCGCTTGCGCCCGTTGTGTTCGGTGATCAGGGTGTCGGCGCAGCGCCTGAGCTGGTCGCGGTAGCTGCCGATCTCCCCGGAGGCGCGCACCCCGGCGGCGAATCTTCTCTTGAACTCCGCAGGGTCCTCCTGCATCACGGACGCGGAGAACACCACGCACCCGCCCGGCTTGAGCACGGTCTCGAACCACCCCGGGACGAGCAGATCCTCCCTGCAGTCGAATCCGCGGCGGTATTCGTCGGAATAGGTTATGTTGAGGTTCCACGCGGGGGAGGCGACATATTTGGCGCGCGCGTCGCTCAGCTGGAGGTTGAGGTCAGGGAAGTTGGCGTACATCCTGAACGCCATTCCGCCCTGAATCTCCGATCCGACGGTGCAGGCGTCGGAGTTCTGGTGCGTGAGAGCGTGGATGTTGCGGAACGCCAGATACGGCTTTATCTGAAGCTTCACCGGGGCCGGAGAGGAGAGGAGCTCGTACTTGACCAGCACCTGGTCCCTGTCCTGGGCGAGGAGGACGCTCTTGCGGAACATCATATCCCCGACCTTGCAGGTGATCTGCGGCACCGGATCGGCGCTGAAATCCACGATATACTTGTGTCCGCGAGGTTCATAGACGTCTCCGTAGCAGTGGATTCCGAGGTTGAACCTCTTCCCGTCCACCACGAGGCTTTCGTCAAGGTCAGAAAGCAGAAGGAATCGGTCTCCCCCGAAGCGGTCGAGAGTGACGGCGAGAAGACCGTGATAGCGGCGGGTATTGCAGCCTATGATAGACGTATTGCAATACGCTCCTGTCTTGTTCGCGCAGAGAATCTCCCTTTTGAGCGAATAGGCCAGATTGACAAGTTCGGACTTGTTGAATTTTAAGAATGCCATCTTTATATCTATAATTTTTTCAATACGAGAGCCACCCTGCTGGGCAGGTAGAGGGACAGCAGCCCGTCCACGGTCTGATGCTTCTCCCCCACGCCCAGCCTTGAGAATCCGTCATACTCGGACTCGTCCGAGCTGAAAGCCATCGCGTACTCCCCGTCGGGCGCGGCGAAGCTGAAACCCTCAAATGAGGCCGTAGGGTTGAAATTGAATGCAAATATACTGTTTCCACGGCTGAATATCAAAACTTTCCTGCCTTCATCGACATATAGTTCGCGCAGCGTGCCGTCCAGCACCTTCTCCCGTTTCACATAATGAATCATACTGGAGTCGAAGCGGCGCAGCGCGGCATAGCGGAGATCGGGGTTGTCGGCAAGCGACCACTGCCTCCGGGCATACTTGTAGGACCAGCCGTTGCCCTCCCTCGGGAAATCAATCCACTCCGGGTGGCCGAATTCGTTGCCCATAAAGTTGAGATACCCCCCGCCGCAGGTCGCCAGCGTAACGAGCCTTATCATCTTGTGCAGCGCAACTCCCCTGTCCACCGCGAGGTTGCGCGAACCCCGGTTCATACTGTAGTACATCTCCTTGTCAATCAGGCGGAAGATAATGGTCTTGTCGCCCACGAGGGCCTGGTCGTGGCACTCCGCGTAAGAGACGGTCTTCTCGTCGGAGCGCTTGTTGGTCAGCTCCCACCAGATGCCGCCCATACTCCAGCTCTCGTCAGGGAGTTCCTTTATCCACTTGATCCAGTGGTCGGCTATCCCCATAGCCATACGGAAGTCGAAACCGACGCCGCCTGCGGCGAAAGGGGCGGCAAGTCCGGCCATTCCGCTGACATCCTCGGCTATGGTAATCGCGTTGGGATTAATCTCGTGGATGAGCATATTGGCCAGCGCGAGGTAGCTCACCGCAGCCTCGTCCACTCCCGCGTCGAAGTAGAGGGAGTAGTCCCCGAAAGCCTTGCCCAGCCCGTGGTCCCAATATATCATACTGGTCACGCCGTCGAAGCGGAAACCGTCGATATGGTATTCCTCCATCCAGTATTTGCAGTTGGCGAGAAGGAAATATTTCACCTCGTCCTTGCCGTAGTCAAAGCAGCGGGACCCCCAGGCGGGATGATGTCCCTGCTCCCCACGATAGAAGTAGAGGTCATCCCTTCCGTCCAGCCGGCCCAAACCCTCCGCCTCGTTGTCCACCGCGTGCGAATGCACTATGTCCATCACCACGGCTATCCCCAGACGGTGCGCCTCGTCCACGAGGGCCTTGAATTCCTCCGGAGTGCCGAAGCGGGAGCTGAGCGCGAAAAAGTTGGACACCTGATAGCCGAACGAACCGTAATACGGGTGTTCCTGCAGCGCCATAATCTGCAGCACGTCGTATCCGCCCTCCTTCACGCGGGGGAGTACGTCGCGGCGGAACTCCCCGAAAGTGGACACCTTCTCCTGCTCGGAACTCATCCCGATATGGCACTCGTATATCAGCGGATGCACCCTGCGGCCCGGTCTGCGCCACCTCCAGCGGTAAGGCTCGGCAGGATTCCACACCTGGGCGGAGAACGCCTTCGTCTCGGGATCCTGGACCACTCTGGTGACATACGCGGGAAGCCGCTCACCGCCTCCGCCGGGCCATTCTATCCAGAGTTTGTAGAGGTCTCCGTGGCGCAGGAACATCTCCGGAAGCCGCAGCTCCCAGTTGCCTCCTCCCACGGGGGAGAAGGCGTAGCTCTCGGTCCGCTTCCAATTGTTGAAATCCCCCGTAAGATAGATGCGGGTGGCATTGGGCGCCCATTCACGGATGACCCACGAGCCGTCCTCCCGATGCAGGGGATAGTAGATGTGGTTGTTGACCGCAGCGCTCAGCGGCCCGTCCCCCGCCAGCTTCCTCCTGTCCGCAAGAATATGTTCGTGGCGCGCGTCTATCGCGCCACGGTACGGCTCCAGCCAGGGGTCCGCGTCATAAATCTTCTTTTTTGTCATAGGACTTCGGTTTTGGTCTTCATCGTTCTCAGATATTCCCGGCATCCGGCAATCAGTTCGTCGGAACGCCGTATATATTTCTCTATGTCGTCAAGCGCGGCGGAAGGGTCCTCCGCCTTCTTCGCTATCTTTTCAAGCTCGGCCATCGCGCCGGCATAGTCAAACGGATTTTCCATATTCTTTCCTGTCAACTGTGGCACTTATCTTCCCGTCCTCGAACAATACCTCTATCCTGTCCCCCTCCCCGATCCCCGACGAGGACTTCAGCACCACTCCGCGCGCGTCGGTGACAAGGGCGTATCCCCGCGAAAGTACGGACCTCGGGTCGGCGGAGCGTATCCTCGCGGCCATCATCTCCACGGCGGAGGACATCAGGGCGATTCTCGACGAGAACGCCAGCCGCAGCCGCGTGCTGAAGGACGATATGCGCTCATCCTCCGCGGCGAGCGCGTCTATGAACCTGTCGGCCAGAGCGGTCGGGGTCTTCACGAAGTCGCGGGCCACCATATCGGCGATATGGCGGTCACGCTCGTGTCCTATCGCGGTGAATACCGGAATCCGGCAATTGGCTATGGTGAAGCAGAGTCCGTAGTCGTCAAAGCAGGCGAGATCCAGAGCCGACCCGCCGCCGCGAAGTATCAGCACGGCGTCATAGCGTTCTCCGGACGATTCCGCCGCCGCGAGAGCGTCACAGATGGAAGCGGGGGCGTCCGCCCCCTGCATAGTCGCCTCCAGCAGATCCACTCTGAAGGCAAAGCCGTATTCGTTCCCTTCGAGATGACGGATGAAGTCTCCGTAACCGGCGGCATCCCTTGCGGAGATGACCGCAAGACGGCGCGGCAGTTCCGGAAGCGGCAGGCTCTTCTGCCTGTCCATCAGCCCCTCGGAGGAGAGCCTCTCTATCGTCTGCAGCCTCCTGAGTTCGGCTGCGCCGAGCGAGAAGCACGGCTCGATATCGTCCACAGAAAGGCTCAGGCCGTAGAGTTCGCTGTAGCTCACCGTCACCAGGAGCAGAACCTCCATCCCCTGACGGATGTCGTCCCCCATAGCCTCCCGGAAACGGGCGGCGAGAGGCATATAGCGGCTGCGCCAGATGACCGCCTTGGCCCGGGCGACCACTCTCCCGCCCTCGCTGCGGCTCAAATCCATATAGCAGTGACCGTTGGCCTTGACGCTGACGGACGCGACTTCGGCACGCACCCACAGCCTCTCCGGGAAGAGGTCTTCTATACCTCCCCGCATCTGCCGCTGCAGTTCAAGCAAATCGATGCAGTCCCGTTCCATCTTTCGCAAAAATAAGAAAAATGGCAAAGATTTGCTATATTTGCAGCGGTTAAAAAGTGTCCCTTTTATGAAAATCTCCGAGGCCCTCTTTGCGGGAAGCAGCACGAGAATCTCCGGGAAGCCGAAGAGAAGCTTGCCGGAATTCGCGTTCATCGGGCGCTCCAACGTGGGCAAGTCGTCGCTGATCAATATGCTCTGCGACAGGAAAGGCCTCGCGATGACCTCGTCCACTCCCGGCAAGACCAGGCTGGTGAACCACTTCCTGATAAACGGCGGCTGGTATCTTGTGGATCTTCCGGGATACGGCTACGCGAAACTCGGCAGGCGCGGCACGGAGAAGATAGCGGAAGTCATCAGAGACTACATCCTCAACTCGAAGGAGCTCGTCTGCCTCTTCGTGCTGGTCGACTCCCGGCACGACATCGGGAGCATCGACGTGGATTTCATCGCGGAACTCGGCGAGATGGGGATACCGTTCTCGCTGATTATGACCAAGTGCGACAAGCAGGGGCCGAACGTGCTGGCGGCGCAGCTGGAGCGCGACAGGGAAATCCTGCTGCAGGACTGGGAGGAGCTGCCCCGGATTTTCTGCAGCTCGGCGGAGAACGGGACGGGGCGGAAAGAGATTCTGGACTATATCGGGGAAATACTGAATACACTTTAAATATTCATACTTACTTATGTTACATTCTCACAGACTGGAGCTTTTCGCCTGCCGCGCATCGGAGGACTTCGCCCGCAAGGTCATCGACAGCTTCAATCAGATTCGCAATTCCGACGAACCGGAGCTGCATCTCGGCAAGATTGAAGTTACCCCGTTCAGCGACGGAGAATTCCAGCCGCAGTTCACGGAAAGCGTCCGGGGCGCCGCCGTGTATATCCTGCAGTCCACTATTCCGCCTGCAGACAACCTTATGGAGCTGCTCCTCACGATAGATGCAGCCAAAAGAGCCTCCGCCGACAAGGTGATAGCCGTGATGCCGTACTTCGGCTGGGCGCGGCAGGACCGCAAGGACAGACCGCGCGTCGCCATCGGGGCCAAGCTCGTCGCAAACCTCCTCCGCGCAGCGGGGGCCGACAGGGTGATGGCCTGCGACCTGCACGCCGAGCAGATTCAGGGATTCTTCGACTTCCCTCTCGACCACATCTACGCCAGCAAGGTGTTCATCCCGTACATCCAGAGCTGCAACATCGGGAATCTGGCCATAGCCGCGCCTGATATGGGCGGGGCCAAGAGGGCCAACACCTACGCCAAGCAGCTCGAGGCTTCCGTAATCATCTGCCACAAGACAAGGGAGAAGGCCAATGTGGTCGGTTCCATCACCGCAATCGGAGAAGTCGAAGGCAAGAACATCATCATCGTGGACGATATGATAGACACCGCCGGCACGCTGTGCAAGGCCGCCGAGGTGCTGATGGGCAAGGGGGCCGCAAGCGTACGCGCCTGCGCCACGCACGGCATCTTCTCCGGCGGGGCGGTGGAGAGAATCCACTCTTCGGCCCTCAAGGAAGTGTTCGTGACGGACACCATCCCTCATCCGGAACTCGCCGGCGACCCTAAGATCAAGACCGTGACGATGACCAAGGTCTTCGCCGATATGATCCATAAAGTATACAATTACGAATCCATAAGCAGCGACTTCGCGTTCTAGGGCTATGGCGGTGTTTCTCCTGACGGCGGCTATTCTTCTCATCTGCGCGGTGGGGCTGTGCTTCAACATCCTCTTCCGCGGAAAGGACTTCCCGCACTACGACGTGGGGTCCAACGAGGAGATGCGCAAAAGGGGCATACGCTGCTACAAGGACGTGGATGCCGAACTGCAGCGGCGGAGCTGCGGCGGCGATTTGAGAGACGAGTGCAAAGAATGCAGATTATATGAGCATAGTAGCGATAGTAGGAAGGCCTAACGTAGGCAAATCGACACTCTTCAACCGCCTCGTCGGGATGAGGAAAGCCATCGTGGACGACACGGCGGGCGTGACGCGGGACCGTCACTACGGCCGCTGCGACTGGTGCGGAAGGGAATTTTCCGTAATCGACACGGGAGGATACACCTCCAACTCCGACGACGTGTTCGAGAGCGCGATACGGACCCAGGTGCAGATCGCGATAGACGAATCCGACGTGGTGGTCTTTATGGTGGAGGCCGGGACCGGCGTCACGGACTACGACGCCGAGATGGCCGACATCCTGCGCCGCACACGCAAGAGCGTGATACTCTGCGTCAACAAGGTGGACAGCGGAGAGAAGATGTACGACAGCTACCAGTTCTACTCCCTGGGTCTCGGCGAGATATACAGCATCTCGGCGGCCAACGGGAGCGGGACGGGGGATCTGCTCGACGCCGTAGTGGCCGCCCTGCCGGAGGAGACTCAGACCGAAGACCCGTATGCCGCCCTGCCGAGGATAACCATAGTCGGCAAGCCTAACGTGGGCAAGTCGTCACTGACCAACGCCCTGCTGGGAGAAGACCGCAACATAGTCACCCCCGTAGCCGGCACCACGCGGGATTCCATCGAGACGCACTACAACAAGTTCGGATTCGAATTTATGCTGGTGGACACGGCGGGCATACGCAGGAAGGCCAAAGTCCGCGAGGACCTGGAGTTCTACTCCGTGATGCGGTCCATACGCGCGATAGAGAATTCCGACGTCTGCATACTTATGATAGACGCGACAACGGGGATGGAGTCCCAGGACCTCAGCATCTTCAACCTCATAGTCCGCAACCGCAAGGGCTGCGTGCTGGTGGTGAACAAATGGGACCTCTTCATCAAGGACTCCAACACGATGAAAGCCTACAGGGACACCCTCCGTTCGAGACTGGCCCCGTTCAGCGACGTCCCGGTCATATTCACCTCGGTACTGAAGATGCAGCGCATCCAGGACGTGCTCTCGGCCGCCACGGAAGTCTATGCCAACTATTCGCAGAAGATACCTACCGCCCGCCTCAACGAGACTATGCTTCCGATTCTGGAAGAGACTCCGCCTCCGGCGTGGAAGGGCAAGTATGTCAAAATCAAGTATGCGACCCAGCTGCCGACCCGTTTCCCGGCCTTCGCGTTCTTCTGCAATCTGCCGCAGTACGTAAAGGAGCCGTACCGCCGCTTCGTGGAGAATCAGCTCCGGGCAAACTTCAACCTCACCGGCTGCCCGGTTCAAATCTATTTCAGGCAGAAATAGATTTGAACCGTCTCCTGAAATGATTCCCGCCCCGGATTATTTTCGAGGCGGTTTCAGTTTTGGAAGAATCTTACTTCGGATATGAAATCGTGAAGCACGCTCCTCCCAGAGAGAAGGAGCGGGAGTAGCTGATGGTGGCCCCGCAGCGCTCAAGTATGCTACGGCTTATGGCGAGTCCCAGACCCGATCCGCCGTTCTTTGTCGTGAAGTTCGGAGTGAAGAGCCTGCCCTCGTTCTCCTCGGAGACACCCGGGCCGTTGTCCTCGAAGACTATGTCGTAGAATCCGTCGCGCATCGAATTGCGCAGCGAGACTATGATATGTCCGTCCGGACGGGTGTCGATGGCCTGCACCGAACTGTTGATGAGGTTGACGAAGACACGGGTCAACTGAGGCTTCGGGCCGACGACGATGACGTCGTTGAGTCCGATGAAGTCGAAGCGTATATTGTCCTTGCTGTCGAACATCGAAATCTCTTCCTGGATCACCTTGTCAAGAGCTATCTCCACCGGCTCCTCAGTATAGAGCTTGGCGAAGGTGGAGAACTCGTTGGCGGTGTCCGTGAGTATGTCGATATGGTCGAGCAGCACCTTGCTCGCCTCGTCGAACCTCTCCTGCCAGGCGGGGTCATTCTTCTGCTTGAGGCGTATAATCCTCTGTATCTGGAGTTTCATCGGGGTGAGCGGGTTCTTGATTTCGTGTGCCACCTGCCGGGCCATTTCGCTCCAGGCCTTGTCGCGCTCGGCCTGGGCGAGCTTGCGCGAGCTGTCCGAAAGCTCCTTCACCATACGGTTGTAGGCCTGCACGATGGAGGAAATCTCATCGTCCCTGTCGTAGCTGATATACTCCAGCGACTCCAGTCCGGCGGTGTTCATCTTGCGGCTCATCTCGCTCAGCGGCTTGAACATCCTGTCCACGACCCTCGACACCATCAGCAGCGCCATCAGCAGGAACACGAGGAAGAGGGAGACTATGGTCATCGAATGGGTGACGGCATCCTCCTCGAAGTCGTAGTTGTCCTCGTTGTACGGAGAGCAGATGATGGCTATCATATCCCCGGAGTCGTTCATTATCGGGGCATACATACTGTAGAATTTCGTGTTCCACACCCTCTCCTTCTGTATCCAGTAGCGCCGGTGTCCGTAGACTATCTGCCCGTAGGCGCTGCCGTTGATGCGGTCTCCGAGCAGCTGGCGCTCGAACACCATAGGGGTTGTGGACATCAGCAGGCGGCCTGACGGCGTATAGAGGGTGATGTCGGAATACGTATCCCCTCCCACCTGCTCCAGCAGCTTGCGCATCTCCCGGCGGTCGATGTCCGAAGTGCGCCTGACATCCCGCGTGCCGGCCTCTATCATCGCGCTGATGGAACTTATCTTGTCGGACATCACCGAATGCATATTGCTGTCATTGCGCGAATAGACGAAGAACACGCTGACGGACGCCATCGCCACGAGAGTGAGTACCAGCGAGAGCAGCAGCACTCCCGATATCCTGGAACGGTAGTAGCTCTGCGCGAAGATTATCTCCTTCTCCCTTCCGGCCACCATAAGGGACATCACGAGGAAGGCGAGGAGAGCCACGAAAATCCCGGAAACCGCATAGGTAAGCGCCGTCACCTTCGGCCTGGATATCACTATCACCTCCCTGTCCCCTATCACCGTGAAGAAGTGGGTGTATCCGTCGCTGACGGTGTGACCAAGATGTCTGTCGTATATGCGTCCCCTAAGGTCGGGATCCATCATCGTCGGGTAGGCATAGCTTCCACGGTAGGACTTGAGGTCCTGCCCCTCATAGCGGGCGTAGGAATATCCTGCGGGGATGGTGACCTTCCCCGGAGGGGTTATGCCGAAGATGCCGGCATAGCCCTTGTTGCCCCTTATGTCCTTGGATTCCAGCCGTATGAGGACACGCGAGACTCCGCTGCCTTCTATAAGGTAGAGGAACACTCCCACATAGTACGAATGCCCTCCGTCCTTCTTGACATAGAGGAAACGGGAATTGTCCGCTATCGGCACCCCGTCCTGGATGACGGAGCTGTACTGGGAGGCCGCCGCCCGGCTGTTGTTGCTGTCGTTGAACACATAGGCGGTGACGGTATAGTCCTGGTCGTTGCGGGAGAAATAATAGTCGGTGATGCGGCTCTGGATGGTCGCGGCGGTGTTGTTGAAGACGGAGAGCGCGGAGATGACCATATCTTCCGCTATCTGCGGCTCTATGCTCCTGAGCCTGAGTTCCAGAGCGATGTCCCGGTCAAACGAGAGCCTGTTGGCCAGCACCTCCATCCTGTCCTGCTCCTTGCGGAATCCTATCACGGAGGAGGACGTGACAAGAAAGGCGGAGACAATCAGCGAAAAGACTACCCTGCTATTGAGGGAGAAGGCGTCATAGCGGAGGCCGGATTCCCTCCCCACCACCGGGCGGACGGTCTGGAGGAGCAGAGGCACGCTCATCAGCATAGTGATGAAAGAGGCGTACACCACCACGCAGAAGAGCGAGAGTTCCGAGAGCTTGAAAATCTCGAGGGAAATGCCCGAATTGAGTATGATGCTCCGCAGCGCCGCCTGGGTATAGAAGAGAATGCCCGCGACGGCCACCAGCACCGCCGCTACGGACGCTATGCGCGCTCCCCTGCTCCGGAGACTCCCGGACAGGGCGTCGCGGCACATATAGACGCACAGGGAGCATACGAGTATCGCCAGGTTGATGATGACGACCGCACCCAGAGAATACAGCAGCTCATCGCCCGCATACAGCAACGGGGAGAATATGGCGAATCTGGCCCTGATGGAACGCCCCCAGAAATAGAATGCGACCATCACCGCGAGCAGCGGAAGAAGCACTATGCGCAGGCGTTTCAGCGAGCGGTCGGCAGAGAGGAAGACAAGGGCGGAACTGATAAAGAGAAGCAGCGCGGCCCAAAGCGGCACGGAGTCGGTCGAACCCGAAGAACTCATGGTCTCGCAGAGAATCTCAAACTGCGGACGCCCTCCGACGCTCACGGCCGAGCCTCCGTCCGCGGAAAGCGGGCGGATACTGTATTCCGGCGGGAGATGCAGCCTCGGATTGATGCCGTTGTTCGTCCACGCGGATGCCTGCATATCCAGAATCTGCAGACCGGCTATCACCCGGACATCCCCCCGCGAAGCCGACCTTGTCAGATACCACTTCGGCCCCATATTGACGAAAGACACCGAATCGCTCACCTGCGAGAGCGGGGAGACCGGCGATGTCCTCGGGTTGGAGATGAACGGGACATAGACTTTAAGCTTTATGTTGTCGTTGGAGACTGAGAATTCGTTGCACCAGGACTGGAGCGTGTCGCTGCAATAGCGGTATATCACCATATCCTGAGGAAGTCTGCCTATGTCCATCCACTCCGAGCTGTCTCCGGCGAGAGCCTTCTCCATATAGCCGTCGAGACTGTTCATCCTCTTCTCCACGATGCGGGTCACCCGGCGGGCGACGGCCCTCGTGTCTCCGGTCACCCTGGACTCCTTTAGGGACATCGCCAGAACGGCCGCGCTCGCCACAAAGAGCACAGCGGCCACCAGATTGCATATTCTCCGGCTCAGTTTCATTCGTGATGGTATGGCTCACCGCGCATTATGGTGAACGCACGGTAGAGCTGTTCTGCAAAAATCGTTCTCACCATCTGGTGCGAAAAGGTCATCTTCGAGAGAGAGACCCTGCCGTCGGCGCGCGCATACACCCCGTCGGAGAATCCGTACGCTCCTCCTATCGCGAACACTATGTCCCTGCCGCCCCGCGAGAGCAGCTCCGAAAGCATAGAGGCGAACTCCATCGAACGGTATTCCCGCCCGTGTTCGTCCAGCAGCAACAGATGGTCGGAAGGCTTCACGCAGCGCAGCAGAAGCTCCCCTTCCCTGAGCTTGATGCCGTCCCGGGAAAGGGAGGAGACGTTTTTGAGTTCGGGAATCTCGTTAAGGGAGAAGCGGACATAGTGACCGAGCCTCGAAACATAAGTCTCAAGCCCGTCCCTCACCCAGGGGATGTCGGTCTTCCCGACCGTCAGAAGGGTGATTTTCATTTCTCCACGAGATACGGCCTCGCCCAATGCATCACTTCTATCGCATTGAGCAGCCACTGCGTCGTGGCCGGGGTGTGTCTCTGCCATCCGGCGCTGCGCCCCAGGAAGTACGGTTCGTGCACCGGCTTTACTATGTCCGGAGTGGCAAGCGGAGTCTCGGAGGAGTGTTCCGCCACAGGGGTGCCGTCGCTCTCCGTATCCGTGTCGCCATTGTCCAGAAGTCCCTTCCAGGCAAGCGCCCCCATCTCCGCGTCATTCCGGGAATCAGCCACCCACGCGGCCATTCTCGGCCCGGTCATACTCCCGCCCTTGGCGGCGGAGACGTCACGGAAGGAGTTGTCTGCAAGTTCCCAGAACTCAGGGTAGTCAATGGTGGCCCTCATATCGGTCAGCAGTTCCGGCGCCCCGAAAAGAAGGCTGAAAGTGTCGCCCCTCACCTTGCTCAGACGATACCCGACTATCTTCTCCAATTTCTTGCGGCTCAGGCTTGCCGCCGGCACGAAATCGCTCTCCGGAGCCTCCACGGAGCCTCTGAACTCAGGATCCTCCTTGAGATATACCATAAACCGTCCCGTCTCCGGGTTGAAGTAGTCGAAGGCGAGCCTGCCGCTCAGACGGCCGAGGGCGACTATGTCCTTCATCGAATTGAGCAGCCTGTCGCGGTAATATACGCTGCCGGTACGCTCCCATTCGAGCATCCAGTTGCTCGCGTAATAGGCCCAGTCGTTGAGGCTGCCCTTGAGATAGGTCCCGGAGGCGGCTCCCCAGGTGCTGACCCTGCGGGCATATTCATATGCCTTCTCGGAGCCGATCTGCTCGGTCATCAGTTCTCCCGTGAGAGCGTCGCCCCCGGTGAGATAGTAGAGATAGCGCTTCATCGCGGCGTACTCTATGCGCGGCTGCTTGCACCCGTCGCCCCAATGCTTGACATTGTGTCTTGTCCCGAGCGGCGCGAAGCGTCCGATATGGTGTACGTCGACCTCGCTGGAGTGCTTCTCCATAGCCTCTGCCATAGTCCAGACATCCTCCCTGCCGGTCCTCAGGAAACAGGTCCACAGCAGCACGTTGGGGGCGAGTTCGATATTGTTCCAGGCCCAGCCTCCGATGTCGTAGCGCCAGTCGTGGCGGGTGAAGTCGTAGTTGTGCATAACGTCGCCGTAGTTCCAGAACCCGTACCAGGAACGCTGGTCCGCCTGGTCCCGGTAGAAGTCCAGCTTGTCCGAGAGCTGCTTTTCAATCCCGGCGGTAATCTCCGTACTCATATCCGGCAGACCCCAATAGGTGCCGAACGCGCTGACGGAATAGAAATACTCGGGAGAGCAGCTGTACTGCACCGGCTTCTGCACGGCCTTGGCCACGGCGAGGAGCTCGTCATTGCCCGGAATGCCGTCGAAGAGCCTGATTTCCAGCGTGGAGCGGTGTCCCACCCCATAAGGGGATTCCCACCCCTCCTTGAAATCCTCGTAATTGATCTTGAGGTCGTGGCCTTCGGTATCATAGTGGCGCATATCCATAGCCTCTCCGTCCGGAGACCACAGCCAGGCGGTCAGACAGCCCTTGTCAGCGCCGGCCCCGTCTATGCCGAGCGATGCCGGATAGCTCTGCCAGAAGTCCTTGACCCCCACGAACACGCTGCCGCCCGTATCACCGAGCAGAACCCCGCCCAGAGACCTTCCTCCGTCGGTCACGTGAACCCAGGAGCTTCTGGCGGTGGTCCGCTTGTCTATGGAGAAACTGTTGGGATTGTTCTGCACAAGGCGCATATCCCCCCATACCGGACAGGTCAGAAGGGCAGCCCTCTCATTGTCCTTCAAATCTTTGAGATCGGGCAGGCGTTCTCCCCTGAGGTAAGGGCCGTAGCTGTCGAAAAACACCCGTCCCGCAGACGGACGGTATCCCGGAGCGAGTCTCACCGGCTGGCACCAGAATCCGGCCCCGTCCTGACCGTCGCCGGCAAACCGTACATGCCTGTTGTGGGCCTCGTCGCGGAAAGGCACCTCAAAGCGGACTCCAAGCCCCTTGATGAAATCCTCCTGACCGTCGCTGTCGAAGACGAACGAATGTGTCAGGCTGACGGTGGCCATATCCTTGTACATCACGCAGAACAGCTTGAACGGCAGCCACTCGCGGCTTCCGCTCCGGGACTTGTGCCTGCCTTCAATCCTGACGGTGGCCTTGACGGGGTCGTTCTGCACCAGCGACACAGACTCCACCTTCCCGCTGAAGTCTTCGTATACTGCGGAATTCTCTCCGCGCTTCTCCAGAATCATCACAAGAGACGCATCGGAAACCACCGTCACGCCGCCCTTCTTCATATCCCTGATGAAGCTGATGCCGTCGGAGGGGAAAAGGCAGCTCATTGCCCCCGTATCCACGAATATCCCCTCGGAAGTCTGCACGGCAAGTCCCCCGGCGTCATTCTGAGCGGCACGACCCCGGCCTCGGCGGGGTGCGGGACTCACTTCCAGGGTAAGAGCGTCCATCCCAACCTCGGATACGGCGGCGAGTCCGAGCCACTTCAGAGAGCCGTCCGGCCAATAGGCGAGAGGCCTCGCGGAGAACGGAACCGCGTCCCCGCCGGACTTAAGTTCGAACACGGCATCGGGAGAGACAGCTCCCTTGGCGAAAGGCACGCCCCAGGAACTGCCCTGCCGGACAGCCGCTCCGCGGCCTTCGAGATTGGTGAAGTCAATGCTCTGCGCATCGGCGCAATATAGCGCCGCAACAAGCGCCAGAACGGATATCAGCAACTTTTTCATATCATTGGGCATTATTTTCGGTATCCCGCAAATATAGTTATGTGGCGCGATATTTGCAACACGCTTCTCTCGTGCAAGCTTTTACGAAAATAGCGGCAATGTTCATCCCGATTCTGCTCTGCTCCCAGATGCAGGCGCAGACGGAGAGGAACGATGTCTTCACACCCATAGGCAAATATATCGTAAAGGGCGATGCCGACTGCCTGTCGGCGTGGTTCGACGACAATCTCGAAATCAGCGTGGCCTCTCAGGAGAGCAATGCGAGCAGGACACAGGCCAAACAGATACTCAAGACCTTCTTCGAATCCTACACCCCCCGCTCGTTCGACATCACCCACACCGCCGAAAGGGCGAGTATGAAATACGCCCTCGGCAACCTCAACGCGGGAGGCGAGACATTCTCGGTGACGATATTCGTGAGCTCCAAAGGCGACGGGTACAAGATACAGCAATTAAAAATAGAGCGCCTTTAAAAAGAGGCGCTCCATTTTTTACTATTTAGGGGTTCTATACCCTCTGCCCGTATGAACGGTCCGTGGTGTTGACCGTAATCTTCTCGCCGGTCTCTATGAAGAGGGGAACCATTATCTTGGCTCCGGTCTCGAGGGTGACCTCCTTGAGGGCGGAAGTGGAAGCGGTGTTGCCCTTGACGGCAGGCTCCGAATATGTAACTTCAAGGGTCACGTATGTAGGAAGCTCGCAGGTGAGGCACTTCTCCTCTCCGACCACGAACATCATCTCCACATGCTGCCCCTCCTTCATCAGGTCGGAATTCTCCACGACATCCTTAGGAAGAAGTATCTGCTCGTAGGTCTCCTCGTGCATGAAGTTGAACCCGTCCTCCTCGGCATAGAGGAACTGGTACGGACGGCGCTCGACCTCTATGGTCTCGATCTTCGCGCCGGCGGTGAAGGTGTTCTCGAGGATGCGGCCGTTCTCAAGGTTGCGGAGCTTCGTCTTCACGAAAGCGGGGCCCTTGCCCGGCTTCACGTGCTGAAACCAGACAATCATACAAGGCTTGTCGTTGAACTTGAGATAAAGGCCGTTTTTAAAATCAGCTGTTGTTGCCATAAAAAGTATGTGTTTTCTTTTAAAGATTTCGCGATTACGGGCGCAAATTTAGTCAAATGACGGAATTATTGCAAATTTTCTATGCCGCGCGCCACTTTCTCCAGCAGCCACTTCGGAGTGGATGTCGCCCCGCACACGCCCGCGCTCTCCGCCCCGGAAAACCATTCCGGCCTCAGGCCGTCGGGGGAGCTGATGTGAAAGCTGCGGGGATTGACGCTCCCGCAAAGCTCGAAGAGCACCTTCCCGTTGGAACTCTCCTTCCCGGAGACAAAGACCACCACGTCGTGGCTGCGCGCGAACTCCGACAGCTCGCGATATCGCGAGGCCACCTGCGAGCAGATGGTGTCGTGAACGGAAAGCTTCGCGCCGTCCCGCATACTGGATGAGAGGTATCCGCAGACAAGCGAGTACTCCGACGGACTCATAGTCGTCTGGGAAAACAGCACGATGTCCCGGCTGACCCTCACCGTCCCGTCCCCGACGAGGGACTTGAGCCGTTCAATGTCCTGAAACACCACCACGTCTCCCCCGACCTGCCCGACAAGCCCCAGCACTTCCGGATGCCCCGTCTTGCCGAAAAGCAGTATCTGTCCGCCTTCCGCGCTGACCGAAGCGTATGCCTCCCTTATCGCCTTCTGGAGTCTCAGCACCACCGGGCAGGTGCAGTCTATCACCTTCAGTCCGGCCTCCGCAGCCGCCCGGTAGACTTCCGGCGGTTCGCCGTGGGCGCGTATCAGTATATGCTTTCCCGCAGCGTCAGGGCCGAGTCCGTCCAGAGACCCGACGGCCTCCAGACCGAGTCCGCGCAGCCGCGAGAGTTCCTCTTCGTTGTGTACTATCGCGCCGAGCGACCACAGCGGCGCGCCCTGCTCCCGGAGATAGGATTCGGCCGTATCGATGGCCCGTATCACTCCCCCGCAGAAACCGGAATGGGAGTCGATTTCAACCCTGGTCATAAATCGTGAATCTCCCCCGTATCAGACCCTCTATCCATACGAGTTCCTCCTGCAGGGTCATCAGGGAATTGTCGAGTTCGAAGGAATCCGCGGCCCTCCTCAACGGGGAGACCGGTCTGCCGGAATCTATGCGGTCCCTTTCCTGCAGATTGCGCAGAACCTCCTCATAGTCGGGATTCTGCCCCTTTGAGGAGAGCTCGTCGAAACGCCTCCGCGCCCTCACTTCCGGCGCGGCGGTCATAAAGATCTTCAGCTGCGCGTCGGGGAACACCGTGGTGCCTATGTCCCTGCCGTCCATCACCACCCGCCCTCCGGCGGCGAAAGCGTGCAGTCTCGAATCCACATATTCACGGACATACGGAACTGCGGCTATCGGACTCACCTGGGAGGAGACCTTCATAGTGCGTATCTCCTTCTCTATGCAGCGGGTTCCGATGCAGGTCCCGCCTTCCCCGAAATGCAGGTCGAGTCCTGCCAGCGCGGCTTCAAGACCGCCGGACACTGAATTGTCGTCCGATATCAGGCCCTGCTCCTGCGCGAAAAGCGTGACTCCCCGGTACATAGCCCCCGAATCGAGATAGAGGAATCCGAACTTCCGGGCTATCAGCTTCGCGAAACTGCTCTTGCCCGTGGAGGAATATCCGTCCACGGCTATGATGATGTCAGGGATTCTCATTCCGCTCCGGCCTCCCCGCCGCCCTTTGCCGCCAGCGCGGCCTCGTATTCGTCCCTTGCCCGCTGCACCGAAACGGAGCGCTTGAGCACGAAACCGGAACCGAGATACTTCGTCCTCACGTCCTCGTCCTCGGAGAGCTGCTGCGGAGTACCCATCTGAAGGATGGTCCCCTCATAGAGGAGGTAGGCCCTGTCGGTGATGGCCAGAGTCTCGCCCACATTGTGGTCGGTGATGATGACTCCGATGTTGCGGTATTTCAGCTTGGCTATGATGTACTGGATATCCTCCACGGCTATCGGGTCCACTCCGGCGAAGGGTTCGTCGAGCAGGATGAACTTGGGGTCTATGGCCAGCGCGCGCGCTATCTCGCAGCGCCGCCGCTCGCCTCCGGAGAGCTGGATTCCCAGCGATTTGCGGACTTTGGAGAGATTGAATTCGTCTATCAGGGCCTCCATCCTCTCCAGCCGCTCGGCTTTCGGAATGCCCTTCATCTCCATCACCGAGATTATGTTGTCCTCCACCGACATCTTGCGGAACACGGACGCATCCTGGGGCAGATAGCCCACTCCCTTCTGAGCCCGTCTGTACATAGGCAGGCCGGTGATGTCCTCGTCGTCGAGGAAGACACGGCCCTCGTTGGGGACAATCTGTCCGGTAATCATATAGAAGCTTGTGGTCTTGCCGGCCCCGTTGGGGCCGAGGAAGCCGACAATCTCCCCCTGGTTAACCTCCATCGACACGCCCTTGACGACAGTCCTGAGGCCGTATTTCTTAACGAGATTTTCGCAGCGCAGTTTCATTCTTCATCACTCAATGTCCGCAAGCAATAAAACCCGAACAAGCGTTGTGCAGGTACTTGCGAAACTTAAATTCATTATTTTATGTCCAGCGAGAGGTCCTTGATGAGGTTTCTGACCTCCTCGTTGCGGCTCATCAGGTCCTCGGCCTTCTCGGACGGCATATATTTCACCTCCTCCCTGTGTTCTTCCGGCAGCACGGAGACCGCCAGACGGACGGCCCTGCTGTCCAGGAGCTTGCAGAAGCGGTCCTCAATCCCCCTCAGGCGGCCGTTGTTCTCTATCCAGCTCTTCTGCGCCTCATTGGTCACTGAGAACTCCACCACCTTGCGGCCCTCCTCCCCGGATATCACGAGATTCGACTTGTCAAGGGCGCTTGCCAGACGCGGCTGGTCGGCGGCATATTCTTCCGCGAGATTGCGCCATTTCTCCCGTATCAGCTCATCCGACGGCAGAGTGTCCGCCTCCTGCCGCTCCTCGGGCTTCGCCTGGGGTCCGGCGCCGTTCATCAGAGAGGACAGGGACAAATCCGCCCCCGACTTCACCGGGCGGCGGCGCGGGGCAGGCGGCGCGGGAGCGGGGTCGGTCGCGGGAGCAGGCTCTGCATTGGAAGGCTGCGCGGCGACAGGTTCAGCCGGAGCGGGCCTTGCCGGGGCGGAAACTGAGGCTTCCTGAGAGGCCGGAGTCTGCACTGACGCCGGCTGCGGGGCTGCGGTGAGGAAGGCGAGCTTCATCAGCGCGAACTCTATATGCAGCCTCTGATTGGTCGAAGTGCGGTATCCGGCCTCGCACTGGGTCGTGACTCCGAGCGCGTCGTAGAGAAACTTAACGGAGCAGCGCTCCGCCTGTCCGCTGTATCGTCTGCGCAGGGAATCGGGCAAATCGAGCAGACTCTCCAGCCCTCC
>CAVGPE010000102.1:22254-49475 GCA_963631065.1 Ruminococcus bicirculans (ex Wegman et al. 2014) | reverse complement strand
AGCAGATCCCTCAGATGGGAACTCAGGGCCGCGATGAAATATTGGGCGTTGAAGCCCTTCGAAAGCACCTCGTCGAATATCTTGAGCGCGGTGGCATAGTCCCCCGCGAGAAAAGCGTCCACAAGACGGAAACTGTACTCGTAGTCCAGCACGTTGAGATTGCGCATCACGTCCTCGGAACGGATGTCCGTCCCGCAGAATGCCACCGTCTGGTCGAATATGGTCAGCGCGTCGCGCATCGCGCCGTCGGCCTTGTGGGCTATTATGTGCAGCGACTCGTCATCGATGCCGACTCCCTCCTTCCCCGCGATGTCGCGCAGATTGCGCACTATGTCGGGAACGCTGATGCGCTTGAAGTCGTAGGTCTGGCAGCGGCTGAGTATGGTCGGGATTATCTTGTGCTTCTCGGTGGTGGCGAGGATGAAGATGGCGTGTGCGGGCGGCTCTTCAAGCGTCTTGAGGAAGGCGTTGAACGCGGCCTGGCTCAGCATATGCACCTCGTCGATGATATAGACCGAATAGCGCCCCACCTGCGGAGGTATCTGCACCTGGTCCATCAGGAACTTGATGTCATCCACGCCGTTGTTGGACGCGGCATCAAGCTCGTGTATACAGTATGAACGCCCCTCCCGGAACGAGCGGCACGACTCGCACTCCCCGCAGGGTTCCATATCCGGGCCGGGAGCGGCGCAGTTGATGGTCTTCGCGAAAATGCGCGCCGCAGTAGTCTTGCCGACCCCTCTCGGGCCGCAGAACAGATAGGCGTGGGCCAGCTGCCCCCTGCGGATGGAATTCTTGAGGGTCCGGGCAATATTGTCCTGACCTATAAGGGACTCGAAACTGTCCGGGCGGTATTTGCGGGCCGATACTATATAATCTGACATAGAATGCAAATGTAATTACATTTTTCTGATTATGGACAATCCGTCGCGCAGCGGCAGCATAACCGTCTCCACCCTCGGGTCGGAGGCCACGGCGGCGTTGAATTCCATCAGAGCGCGCGTCTGCGCATCGCGGGAAGGGGTTTCCGCATACACCTTGCCGTCCCACAGCACGTCGTCGGCGACTATGACTCCCCCCTTGCGGAGCAGCGGAAGCACGAGGGTGTAGTATTCGAGATACTGCCGCTTGTTGGCATCGATGAACACGAAATCATACTCCCCGGAGAGGCTGCGGAGAGTCTGCACCGCATCCCCGATATGCAGGGTTATCCGGTCCTCCACTCCGGCCCGCCGCCAGCCCTCGCGCATCAGGTCTTCGAGTTCGTCGTTGATTTCGAGCGCGTCGATATGTCCTCCCTCCGGCAGCCCCAGAGCCATACAGGTGCTGGAATAGCCGGTGAAAGAACCTATCTCTATGATGCGCGCAGCCCCGCAGAGTTCCACAAGCATCTTAAGCAGCTCCCCCTGCACCGGGCCGGAGAGCATCCGGGGATAATTGGTGCGGATATGGGTCTGCTTCTCTATCCAGAGCAGGGCCTCGGAAGGCAGGCTGCTGTGTTCACTTATGTACCGGTCGAGCAACGGCTCCATTTCTTTTGTTGAATTGTCGTATCTCCTTGTCCGTGAATTCGGCATCCTTCGAGCCGCCGTATTTGCGGCTGCTGTAGTAATAGAGTTCGTGGCTGTCGGCGGAGACCAGCATCTTGTAGCAGCGGCTACCGGACGAAATCGCGGTCGGAGCGACGGTGATGCCCAGCAGAGCGTCCCGCTCTCCGGCAAGATACAAGGAATCGACGGCATCCCCGTCGTTGACATAGATGTTCTTCCCCGTGAACTTGCGCGAATTGTACCACTTCAGCCCAGAATACGCGGCATTGTCGGACACCATAGCGTCCTCCACGAAAGCCTGCATAATATCGACGAACGCCCCCATAAACATAAGTTCCTTGCCGCTCGGATCTCCGACGCTGGCGATAGGGATGCGTATGACCTCGAAGGGTTTGCGCAGATTGTCCGCATCGTCCTCACGCCCGCCTTTCGTGAGTATGAGGAACGCCACCCCCCGGTCGGAAGCTATTCTGAGAAAGTAGAATGCACTGTCGCTCTTCAGGGCCTCATAATCATCGGGAGTACAGAATTCGTACGGGGAAATCCTCCACCGGGTGGAAATCTCCTCCCTGAACGCGAGGTCGAGAAACGACGCCCCTCCGATGACCACCTTGGTGGTGCGGGTGGGAAAATCTTCCAGACGGGCCTTGCGCGTGTACTGCCGGCCTTGACCGGAGGCATCCGGACAGAACACGGAAAGCAGCAGGACAAGCGCCGCGAGAGTGAGGACCGATGATTTGAACTTCAGAGCCATAGCGCCGGGAATCTACAGATTGACGAAATCGCGGACGTTCTGCGCCGATATGACCTCATCCCCGAGAATCAGCAGACGGTCCACAACGTTGTCGAGTTCGCGGATATTGCCCGGCCAGCTCTTGCCGCAGAGCAGTTCCACGGCCTCCGGAGAGAAGCTGCGGCTCTTGCCCCCGTCTGTATATTTCTCCAGAAAATGCCGGATGAGCATAGGAATGTCGCTCCTCCTCTCGTCCAGCGAAGGCACCCTGATGAGGATGACGCTGAGCCTGTGATAGAGGTCTTCGCGGAAATTGCCGGCGGCAATCTCCTTCTGCAAATCCTTATTGGTCGCAGCTATCACCCTGACGTCCACCTCGATATCCTTGTCCGATCCGACACGGGAAATCCTGCGCTCCTGAAGCACGCGCAGCACCTTTGCCTGCGCCGCAAGGCTCATATCCCCTATCTCGTCGAGAAACAGGGTACCGCCGTCCGCCTGTTCGAACTTCCCCTTGTGCTGCTTGATGGCCGAAGTGAACGAGCCCTTCTCGTGTCCGAAGAGTTCGCTCTCTATGAGTTCCCCCGGAATCGCCGCACAGTTCACCTCCACGAAAGGCATCGCGCTGCGGACGCTGCGCTGGTGGAGGTTGCGGGCCACGAGTTCCTTGCCCGAACCGTTGGGGCCGGTAATCAGCACCCTCGCATCGGTCGGGGCGACCTTGTCTATCATCTCACGGATGCGTCTCATCGGCTCGGAGTCGCCTATCATATCCGCGCCATAGACCTTCTTCTTGAGGACTTTGTTCTGGCTCGCCAGGGTCTGGCGCTCGGTGGCGTTCTTGACCGTGATAAGTATACGGTTGAGGTCAAGAGGCTTCTGCACGAAGTCAAAGGCCCCCTTCTTGATGCACTCCACCGCGGTGTCGATGTCCCCGTGGCCGGAAATCATCACCACCGCCGCATCGACCCCCATTTCCATCAGCTTGTCCAGCACCTCAATGCCGTCCATATTGGGCATCTTGATGTCGCAGAATATCACGTCGTACTTCTCCTTCTCCACATCCCTTATCGCGGCGGCGCCGTCCTCGGCGGTGTCCACATCGTAACCCTCGTCGGTGAGAATCTCGCCGAGAGAGTTGCGTATCGCCCTTTCATCATCTACTATCAGAACCCTCATAACTCAATAACTCAAGTTTCGCAAGTGATTTATCAACCTATTTCCGCTCCGTTCACCAGGCTCTCCTGCGGCGTGATGAAGCGCATCCTGCCGTCGTTCTGCCTTGCCATCAATATCATCCCCCGGCTCTCTATCCCCTTGATGACGCGCGGCTTGAGATTGGCAAGGATGCATATCTGCTTTCCGAGCATATCCTCCGGGGAGTAGAATTCCGCTATGCCGGAGACTATCACGCGAGTGTCTATGCCGGTGTCGATGGTCAGCTTGAGGAGCTTGTCGGTCTTCGGAACCCTCTCCGCTTCAAGGACGGTGGCGGTGCGGATGTCCATCTTGCCGAAGTCCTCGAAAGTACATTCCTCCTTCTGCGGAGTGACGGTTTTCGCAGCCTCGGCCTTCGCTTCGGCTTCCTTTTCCTCACGTATCCTCTCGAGTCTTGCAAGCTGCGCGGCGATAGGCTCGTCGTCTATCTTGGCGAAGAGCAGCTCCGCCTCCGCGATGGGATGCCCGGCAGGAAGTATCTGCGGACGGCCCATAACGGACCAGTCGAGCCTTATGGAAGCATCATCCGCAGCCTCAGTGCCGCAGAATCGGGTATGCAGAGCCGCCCCGTCCCTCTCCGGACGATGGTCCACACCGGCATCAAGGGTCACTCCCAGCATCCTGCGCAGCCTCTCCGCGGCGAACGGAGTGAACGGCTCGAAGGCCAGGGCAAGGTCAGCGCATATCTGCAGGGAGATGTTGAGTATCGTCGCGGTGCGGTCGAGGTCAGTCTTGGCGACCTTCCAAGGCTCGGTGTCGGAAATGTACTTGTTGCCGAGACGGGCTATGGACATGGCATCCTTGAGAGCCTCGCGGAAGCGATATTCCTCGATATTCTTCTCAATTGAAGCCTTCAGCACCGGAATCTGCGCGAGAGCCTCCTTGTCGATGTCGAGCAGAGAGCCGCAGGATGGCACCTTGCCGCCGAAATATTTGTGCGTCAGCACGACGGCGCGGTTGACGAAGTTGCCCAGCACGGCCACCAGCTCGCTGTTGTTGCGCTGCTGGAAGTCCTTCCAGCTGAAATCGTTGTCCTTGGTCTCCGGGGCGTTGGCCGTAAGCACATAGCGCAGCACGTCCTCCTTGCCCGGGAAATCCCTGAGATATTCGTGCGCCCAGACGGCCCAGTTGCGCGAGGTGGATATCTTGTCCCCCTCAAGATTGAGGAATTCGTTGGCCGGCACATTCTCCGGAAGAATGTAGCCGTCCCCGTATGCCTTGAGCATGGACGGGAACACTATGCAATGGAACACTATATTGTCCTTGCCGATGAAGTGCACGAGCTTCGTGTCGGCGGATTTCCACCACTCCTCCCAACTGTCCGGAAGGAGTTCCTGCGTATTGGAGATATAGCCTATGGGGGCGTCGAACCATACGTAAAGCACCTTCCCCTCGGCCCCTTCCACCGGCACCGGCACGCCCCAGTCGAGGTCGCGGGTGACGGCACGCGGCTGAAGCCCTCCGTCCAGCCAGCTCTTGACCTGGCCATAGACATTGCCGCGCCACTCCTTGTGGCCGTCCAGTATCCATTCGCGGAGCCACTGCTCGTAGTCCTGCAGCGGAAGATACCAGTGCGTGGTCTTCTTCTTTACCGGTACCGCCCCGCTGAGCTTGCTCTTGGGATTCAGCAGCTCCTCCGGACTGAGGGTGCTGCCGCATTTCTCGCACTGGTCGCCGTAAGCCCCCTCCGCCCCGCATTTCGGGCAGGTGCCGACGATGTAGCGGTCGGCGAGAAAGGTCTTCGCCTCCGGATCATAGTACTGCTCGCTCTCGCGGGTGATGAACTTCCCTTCGTCGTAGAGCTTGCGGAAGAAAGCGGACGCGTTCTTCGCGTGCACCTCGGAAGTGGTGCGGCCATAGACGTCGAAATTGATGCCCAGTCCCGCGAAAGAGTCGCGTATCAGCGTATGGTATTTGTCCACAATGTCCTGCGGCGAGCATCCGAGCTGCCTTGCCTTGATGGTGATAGGGACTCCGTGCTCATCGGAGCCGCAGACATACAGCACATCCTTCCCCTTCATCCTGAGGTACCTGACATAGATGTCGGCGGGTATGTACACGCCGGCAAGATGTCCTATGTGTACCGGGCCGTTGGCATACGGCAGCGCACAGGTAACTAGAGTTCTCTTGAAATTCTTTTCCATTTACTTGTATAAATCTATTTTTCTCTTCCCATTTTCTTCTTTATCTGCTTCTGGGCATCCTGAAGCCTCTTCATCTCCGTCAATATCGCGAGCTGGTCAGACTCGGACGCATCCTTCAGCGCGCGCCTGAGCTGATTGACCCTGTCCTGCAGACGGCGCTCGGCATAGAACATTATCGTCTTTGGGAGCTGGGCCGTCAGCCACGAGGAGACCGTAGTCATCGCATCCTTCAGCGCGCTGACGGACAGGGAATACCTCTCCGTGGAAAGGGCCGCCGCCACCGAGGCCGTCCTGCGGTCCTGTGAGTCCAGCAGGGCCTTCACTATGACATCCTGCGGAAGCCCCCTGTCGTAGAGAGCGGAATAGGCGTCGTACACTCCGGCGTATGCCGTATTTGCCATTTTCGTGCCGTCACTCTCAAGAGCGTCCCTGATGAAGTCGCAAACCGTCGGCTTCCGGTCCTCGTCGCCGCCGTAATACTCCGAATCGCTCTCGAAATCGAGTTCGTCACAGCCGTGGGTGAGCATGAAATACAGCAAATCCCTCTCCGCCGCGGCAAGCGTGCGGTTCTCCTCGGTCCAGCCATGAGAGGCCTCGGCTTCCTGAGGATTCCCTTCCGGAAGAGTCCCACCCCCATCCGCAGACTGCCGCCGCTCCCCGCGCACGGCCTCCCGGCTCTGCTCCTCCTTAATCTTCCCCCGGGTACTGAGGATGCGGTCGAAAAGTATCGAAGTCTCTATCCCGAACCTGTCTGCGGTCGCGCCGACATAGGTGGAGCGCTTCACCGCATCCGGGATCGCGGCTATCGTGTCGGCTATGTCGTTGATGAGGTTCGCTTTCTTCAGCGGGTCTCCGCCCGCCTCACGGAGCAGAAGATCTGTCTTGAACGAGATGAAGTCCCTTTCGTTGTCCCGGATGAAGTTCTGAACCTCCTCAAGAGTGTGTTTGCGGCAATACGAATCCGGGTCGTCGCCGTCCGGCAGAAGCACGATGCGCACGTTCATCCCTTCGGAAAGCACCATAGTGATGCCGCGCAGGGCGGCGTGTATGCCGGCGGAATCCCCGTCGTACATTATCGTGACGTTTTCCGTAAACTTCCGTATAAGCCGTATCTGCTCCACGGTCAGGGAGGTGCCGCAGGAGGCCACGGTATTGCGTATGCCGATCTGGTGCATCATCACCATATCCACATTGCCCTCCACGAGTATGCAGCTGTCGAGCCTGGATATCTCCGACTTCGCGAAGTAGATGCCGAGGAGGTTGCGGCTCTTGACGTAGATCTCGGTCTCCGGAGAATTGACATATTTGGCCGGATTGTCGGAGCGAAGAGTGCGTCCGCTGTACGCTATAACCCGTCCGCTGACGGAGTGTATAGGGAACATAACCCTCTCGCGGAACTTGTCGCTTATCCCGCCGTCATCGTGCTGCACCGCAAGCCCTGCGGCAAGCAGATATTCGGTCTTGTAGCCGGCGGCAAGGGCCGCGTCCACAAGAGAAGTGCGCCCTGACGGGGCCCAGCCGAGTCCGAACCTGGCGACAGTCCCGTCTTCCAGCCCCCTTGTGCGGAAATACGCCCTCGCCACGCTGCGCCCCTCCTCGGTGTCGAGCTGCGAGACAAAGAACTCCTGCGCGAACTCCGACACCAGAAGCAGGCTTTCGCTGCGCTGCCGGCGGGCAATCTCCTCCGCGCTCTCCTCCTCTTCCAGTATCTCGATGTGGTATTTCCGCGCCAGATAGCGCAGAGCCTCGACATAGGAGCAGTGTTCCTCCTCCATCACGAAACCCACGGCAGAGCCGGACTTGCCGCAGCCGAAGCACTTGTAGATGCCCTTGGAGGGCGACACGTAGAACGAGGGGGTCTTCTCGTTGTGGAAGGGGCAGCAGGCCACATAATTGGCCCCGCGGCGCTTGAGCGTCACATAATCTCCGACGACATCCTCGATTCTCGCGCTGTCGAGGATCAGACTGACTGTCTCCTGCGGTATCACGACGCTATCTCACAGAGGAACTTGATGCGGACAAGCCGGATCTCGTTCTCATAATAGTCCGGGCCGAGGGCCTTCATCGCCTCTTCGACATTGTCGGAGGTGGCTTCTTCCTTGAAATACCTGTAGATGTCCTCCACGATGTCCGCGTCCAGATTCTCTTCTATATAGTAGTCAAGATTGAGCTTCATCCCGCTCGCCACTATGGCCTCTATCTCCCCCATAAGCTCATCCATATCCATATTCCTCGCTTCCGCGATGTCTTCGAGGGACATCCTGCGGTCTATGCTCTGGATGATGAACGGCTTGTCGGCGGACTTGCTGGGAGCGGACTTGACCACGAAGTCGTCCGGGCGTTCTATGTCGTTCTCCTCCACATATTTGGCGATGAGCTTGATGAACTCCCCGCCGAACTTGTGGGCCTTGCCTTCCCCGACCCCCTGACAGTTCTTGAGTTCGTCGAAGGTCACCGGATAGAGTATGGACATATCCTCAAGCGCCTGGTCTCCGAAGATAATCCACGGCTGAAGCTTGAGCCGCCGGGCGAGGTCCTTGCGCAGATCCTTGAGCATAGGGAGCAGCACGGCGTCTCCGCCGCCTCCCGAACGCATCGCAGCCGAAGCTGCCGCCGCCTCTTCGTCTTCGTCGTCTTCGGTCTCGCCGCCGCCGGAGAACACCCTGTCCTCCACAAGCTCCATCTTCCACGGCTTCGCGGCGAACCTCTCTCCGAGTTCCGTGACGAAAATCAGTCCGTAGGTCTCTATCTCCTTGCCGAGCAGCCTTGCAATCAGGCCCTGATGGATCACCGTCCACCAGAATTTCTCAGAATGCGCCGCCCCCGCGCCGAAGAACGGAAGTTCATCGTGCCGGTAGGACTTGATGATGGAATTGGTGACGCCGACAAGTATATTGGCGAGATGGTCCGTCTTGAAATGCTCCGGCAGCGACTCTATCAAATCTATCACCAGTTTCATCTCCTTCCTGCCGTCGAAGGTAGGCTTAGGATGCAGGCAGTTGTCGCAGCACTGACAGTTCTCCACCTTGTACTCTTCACCGAAATAGTTGAGCAGCAGCTTCCTGCGGCATTGTCCCGATTCGGCGTAAGCCGTCACCTCGGAGAGCAGCTGCCGGCTGATCTCCTGTTCGGACACGGGCTTCCCCTGCATGAATTTCTCCAGTTTCCGTATGTCCTTGTGGCTGTAGTAGGCTATGCAGTTGCCCTCCTTACCGTCGCGCCCCGCACGTCCGGTCTCCTGATAGTAGCTCTCTATGCTCTTCGGGATGTCGTAGTGTATCACGAAGCGCACGTCCGGCTTGTCTATTCCCATTCCGAAGGCGATGGTGGCCACTATCACGTCCACGTCCTCCATCAGGAAACGGTCCTGGTTCTCGGCGCGGGTCTTCGCATCCAGCCCCGCGTGATACGGGAGAGCCTTGATGCCGTTGATGCTGAGGAGTTCGGAGAGTTCCTCGACCTTCTTGCGGCTGAGGCAGTATATGATGCCGGACTTGCCGGCGTTCTGTCTTATGTATTTGATGATGTCCTTCTCCGGCTCCACCTTGTCGCGCACCTCGTAGTAGAGGTTAGGACGGTTGAACGAGGACTTGAACACGGTGGCGTCCGGGATGCCGAGATTCTTGAGGATGTCGCTCTGCACCTTGGGGGTGGCCGTCGCGGTGAGCGCGATGACCGGGGCCTTCCCTATCCTGTCCACAAGGGCGCGTATGCGGCGGTATTCCGGGCGGAAGTCGTGTCCCCACTCGGAGATGCAGTGCGCCTCGTCCACAGCGTAGAAGGAGATTTTCACTTCTTTGAGCAGGGTGACGTTCTCCTCCTTGGTGAGGGACTCCGGGGCGACATAGAGCAGCTTGGTCCTGCCGGCGACAAGGTCTTCCCTGACCTCCTCAATCTGCTGTCTGGAAAGGGAGGAATTGAGGAAATGCGCTATGCTCGACGAGCCGGACTCGAATCCGCGCAGCAGGTCCACCTGATTCTTCATCAGGGCGATGAGAGGGGATATGACGATGGCCGTGCCTTCCATCAGGATGGCGGGCAGCTGGTAGCAGAGGGACTTGCCGCCCCCCGTAGGCATCAGCACGAAGGCATCGCCGCCGCCAATGAGGTGACTGATAATCCGCTCCTGATCCGCCTTGAACGAATCATATCCGAAGAACTCCTTCAGAGTCCTGTGTATCTGCTCCGAATCCGCTTTCATAGCCTCTCAGTCCAGAGTATGTATCGCCAGTCCGGAACGGAGCTTAGGCTCGAACCAGGTGGTCTTCGGAGGCATTATCTTGCCGCTGTCGGCAATGTTGATGAGCTGCCTCATCGACACCGGATACAGCGCGAAGGCCACTTTCATCTCCCCGTCGTCCACGCGGCGCTTCAGCTCCCCGAGACCCCTTATGCCGCCGACGAAGTCGATGCGCCTGTCCGTGCGCAGGTCCTTTATGCCAAGCAGCCTGTCAAGCACCAGACCGGAGAGTACGGTCACGTCCAGAACCCCGATAGGGTCGGAGTCGTCGTAGCGCCCCTCCTTAGCCGTGAGGGAATACCAGCGTCCGTCCAGATACATGGAGAAGTTGTGCAGCCCGGCGGGACGATATGTCTCCACGCCCCTGGACTCCACCGTAAAATCTCCCGAGAGACGCTCCAGAAACTGCTCCGCGCTCATACCGTTGAGGTCGCGGACCACTCTGTTGTAGTCGATTATCCTGAGCTGGCTCTCCGGGAAGCACACCGCCATGAAGTAGTTGTATTCCTCGTCTCCGGTGTGGTGCGGGTTCTGCGCGCGCTTCTCCGCCCCCACCCTCGCGGCAGCTGCGGTACGGTGATGCCCGTCGGCCACATAGAAGGCGTCCACCTCGCTGCCGAATATCTCAGTGATGCGGGAGATGACCTTTTCGTCGTCTATGACCCAGAACTCGTGTCCGAAACCGTTCTCGTCGGTGAAGCGGAACTCGGACGGGCCGGAGGCGGCCTCCGCCACTATCGCGGAGAGTTCGTCATTGTCCTTGAATGAGAAGAACACCGGCTCGATGTTGGCGTTCTGGATGCGCACGTGCACCATACGGTCGTCCTCCTTGTCCTTGCGGGTGAGTTCGTGCTTCTTGATGACCCCGGAAGCGTAGTCGTCCGTGTGGGCGCACAGCACCAGACCGTACTGGGTACGGCCTTCCATCGTCTGCGCATAGACATAATAATACGGTCTGTCATCCCTCACGAGCCAGCCTCTCTCCCGCCAGAGGCGGAAATTCTCCACCGCCTTGTCATAGACCCGTGGGTCGTGGTCCGGGAGCATCGGGTCGAAGTCTATCTCCGGCTTGGTGATGTGCAGGAGGGACTTCTCCCCGGCCATCGCGCGGGCTTCCTGAGAGTTCAGGACATCATAGGGAGGGGCTGCCACTTCGGTGACAATGCCCTTAGGCGGGCGCAGAGCCGCGAAAGGTTTAATGCGTACCATAGTCAATCATCTTGAATCCGTATCCGAAGATAGCGATTATTTATCATAAATCAAAAAAAAGAAGGAGACCCCGTCAGGCCTCCTCCTCGTCGTATATTATCTCTTCTCCGTCCGCGTCATCCCCGCCGTCATCATCGTCTTCATCGTCTTCTTCGTCGTCGTCATCATCATCGCCGGAGAGATTCTCGCCGGGAAGCCTGCGCCTCTCGGCAGGCAGGTCTTCGAAGGCTACATAGCCGTTTTCGAACTCCAGAGGGACGGGGCCCTTGGACTCGACGAGTCTGGGCAGCTGCACCTTCTCGCCGCTCACCTCCCCTTCGAGAGTGACGGTAACGCTCTTCCGCGCCTCTATGTCATAGAAATATATGAAGCTCGCGACTCCGGCCTTCACGGTGTCCGCGACCGTGACGGCGTCCACCGCCCCGTAGCCTATGTCCATCAGGGCATAACGGGCCACGACACCGCCTTCCCCGTCCAGAGCCTTGAAGAGAATCGGCTGGTCCATAGGGAATTCCAAATCGGAACGTATCTGCTTGTGGAAGGTGTAGAGCGAATTTTCGCCGTTGACGAGATAAACTCTGAAAAAACCCTTTATCCCCTGCAGGGTGATTCTATATTTGTAAACCATATTGCGAAGATACTAATTATTCACTAATTTTGGTTGCCGTGTCCGCACAAATGGCACTTTTGAATTTTGAGTGATACATATAAAAGCATAGCCGCACCGTCAGAGGGCCTGTTCAAGGACAACGGCAGCCGCTTCATAGCCTTCGCCCTCCCCGTCGAGAACGAGGAGCAGATAAAGGATGCGGTCGCGTCCCTGAAGAGGGAATACCACGACGCGCGGCATCACTGCTTCGCCTACAGGCTCGGATTCGACGGGCTTCTCTGGAGGGCGAGCGACGACGGTGAGCCGTCCGGCTCGGCGGGCAGGCAGATACTCGGGCAGATAGACTCCGCCGGACTCAGAGACATTCTCGTGGTGGTGGTAAGGTATTTCGGTGGCATCAAGCTGGGCATCCCGGGGCTGATCCGGGCCTACAGGAGCGCCACCGCCGACGCACTCGCATCCGCGGAAATCAGGGAGAAGATTGCGGGCGAATGGCACAGGCTGGAATTCCCCTACGGCTCGCTGCCCGCAGTGATGAAACTCGCAAAGGACCTGTCCCTGCCGCAGCGCGGCCAGTCCTTCCTCGCGGAATGTTCGCTGGAAGTCTTCGTGAGGAACTCCCTGGTGCAGGACTATTGCGAAAGATTAAAAAAAATAGATATCTTTACCGAACATTAAAAACTAATAGATCAAACTATGGGCAAATTGCACATCTTCAATGCCGGGCCGTGCCTGCTCCCTCAGGTGGCCATCGACAATGCGATAGAAGCTCTCAGGGACTTCAAGGGCACGGGGGTTTCTCTGATTTCGATTTCACACAGGACCAAAGGATGGGAGGAGACGATGGACGAGTGCCGGGCGCTCTGGAAGGAGCTTCTCAACATCCCGGACACGCACGAGGTCGTGTTCCTCGGAGGCGGCGCGAGTATGGAGTTCCTCTATGTCGCGATGAACTACCTGGAGCGCAAGGCCGGATATCTCGACACCGGAGTATGGGCGCACAAGGCCCTCAAGGAGGCTCAGGGTCTCGGAGACGCAGTGGCCGTGGCCTGCTCCGCCGACAGGAACTACTCCTACATCCCTAAAGGATATGTGATTCCGACGGATCTGGACTATTTCCACATCACCACCAACAATACGATTTACGGTACGGAGATCCGCGAGGACATCGACTGCCCGGTGCCTCTCATCGCCGATATGTCCTCCGACATACTCACGAGAAGGGTGGATGTCAGCAGATACGCCCTCATCTACGGCGGCGCGCAGAAGAACGCCGGCCCTGCGGGAGTGGCCTTCGCCATCATCCGCAAGGACTCTCTCGGCAAGGTGAGCCGCTATATCCCTACGATGCTGGACTACCGCGTGCATATCGACAAAAAGTCGATGTTCAACACCCCTCCGGTATTCTCCATCTTCGTGATGAACGAGACGCTCAAGTGGCTCAAGAGCATAGGAGGAGTTGACGCGATTCACGAAATCGACGTCAGGAAGGCTGAGACCCTCTACGCCGAAATCGACCGCAACCCGCTCTTCGTCGGCACGGCGGCTAAGGAAGACCGCTCCATAATGAACATATGCTTCGTGATGGCCCCGGGACACGAGGCCCTGCAGGACGAATTCCTTGAATTCTCCAAGTCAAAGGACATCGTCGGCATCAAGGGACACCGCTCCGTGGGCGGATTCCGCGCTTCGCTCTACAACGCCTGCACGCAGGAGGATGTGGAGGCTCTGGTGGCCTGCATGAAGGAATTTGAAAATCTCCACAAGTGATGAAAGTCCTCCTCGCAACCCAGAAGCCGTTCGCCGCAGCAGCTGTGGCGGGCATCAGAGAGATAGTGGAAGGGGCGGGATACTCTCTCGCCGTCCTCGAAAAATATGCCGGCCAGTCCGAACTCATAGCAGCCGTCCAGGATGCGGACGCGCTCATCGTGCGCTCCGACAAGGTGAGCGCCGAAGTCGTCGAAGCGGCGAAGAAACTCAAAATCGTGGTGCGAGCCGGAGCGGGATTCGACAATCTCGACCTCGCGGCCTGCACGGCGCACGGAGTCGTGGCGATGAATACGCCGGGACAGAATTCCAACGCCGTGGCGGAACTCGCCGTCGCGATGATGATATTTATGGCCCGCACGCAGTTCACTCCGGCCACAGGCTCGGAAATCAGCGGCAAGGCTCTCGGCATCCAGGCCTTCGGCAATGTCGGAAGACTCGTCGGGGCCAAGGCCAAGGCTCTCGGGATGACCGTCAAGGCCATCGACCCGTTCCTCAAGCCGGAGCAGATTATCGAGGGAGGCGCACAGCCCGCAGAGAGTCTCGAAGAACTCTACAGGAGCTGCGACTATGTCAGCATACACATCCCGGCCACGCCGCAGACCATAGGTTCAATAGGATACGGACTCATCAGCTCTATGCCTGAAGGAGCGACGCTGATAAACACCGCCCGCAAGGAGGTCATAGACGAGGCCGGACTGGAGAAGGCTCTCGAAGAGAGGCCTGACCTGAAATACGCCACCGACGTGGCTCCGGACAACCTCGCCGCCCTCAAGGAGAAGTTCGGTCTGAGGGTCTTCGCCACCCCGAAGAAGATGGGGGCGCAGACCGCCGAGGCCAACATCAACGCCGGCCTCGCCGCGGCAAGGCAGATTGTGGCTTTCTTCAAGGACGGAGACCGCAGATACCAGCTGAACAAATAGGGGGCTTCTCTCCCGCTACAGCTCCTTGCGCCAGCGGGCGAGAGGGATTCCGAGTTGCCCGCGGTACTTGGCGATGGTGCGGCGGGCGACCTTGTAGCCGTGCCTGCCCATCTCGACGACAAGCTGCTCGTCGGTGAGCGGTTTGCGCTTGTCCTCGGCATCGATACATTCCTGCAGGACTTTCTTGAGTTCCCGCGTGGAGACTTCCTCGCCCTCCTTGTTTTCCATACCCTCGGAGAAGAAATACTTGAGAGGGAAGATGCCGAAATGCGTCTCGATATATTTGCTGTTCACGACCCGCGATATCGTGGAGATGTCAAAGCCTGTCTTCTCGGCTATATCTTTGAGAACCATTGGTTTGAGCTTGGTCTCGTCACCGGTCTCGAAGAAGTCGTGCTGATAGTTGAGAATCGCCTCCATGGTCCGGCTCAGGGTGTTCTGACGCTGCTTGAGCGGCTCCACGAACCACTTGGCCGAATCCAGCTTCTGGCGCACGAATGTGGCCGCCTCCTTCTGCGCCCTCTCCGAAGAACCCTTGGCGGACATCAGCAAATCAGCATATTTGCGGTTGACCCTCAGCTCCGGCACGGAAAATCTCGGCATCGAGAAGCCCAGTTCTCCGTCGTTGTCCTCCAGCACGAAGTCCGGGACTATCTGCTGCGCCTGGTCCTCGTAGGTCTCCCCCGACTCCCCTCCCGGAGAAGGATTGAGCCGGACGATACGCGCCATCGCCTTCTTGAGTTCCTCCTCACTTATGCCGAGCCGGGAGCATATCTTCTTGAAGTGCTTGTTGGAGAACTCCGTGAAGCACTCGTCCAGAATACGGATTGCGTTTACCACGTCCGGAGTCTGCCGGCACGCGCGAAGCTGCAGCAGCAGGCATTCCCTGAGGTCTCTGGCCCCGACTCCGACAGGCTCGAAATCCTGTACGACGGCGAGCATCTCCTCAACCTCCTTCGCATCGGTCTCTATGCCGGCGCGGAAAGCCATATCGTCCACCAGAGACTCTATGTCCCTGCGCAGATAGCCGTCCTCATCGAGCGAACCTATGATGAACGCAGCTATGTCATGCTGCCGGGCTGACAGGCTGCGGCAGCCGAGCTGTTCCATAAGACTCTGCGTGAAGCTGCGGCGCACCGAGAAGCTGTTGTATTCCGGACGGGGGTCCTTGCCCCAGTTGCTGACTTTCGTCTTGTAGGACGGGATGTAGTCATCGTCCTTCAGTTCGTCAAGCGATATGTCCTTGGTCTCCTCCGGACGGTCGGGATCCGGACTGTCGTCAAGCACCGGGTTCTCCTCTATCTCGCTGCGGATACGCTGCTCCAGATCCTGAATAGGAAGCTCTATGAGCTTGATAGTCTGAATCTGCAGCGGAGACAGCTTCTGCGTCTGCTTTATTTCGAGGCCCTGCTTGATCATCAGATTCCCCCGGTTTCGATTTCCGTCACGAACTCCGGCTCCGGTTCAGGCCGGCTCAGGTCAGGCCGGCCCAGCGACGGATAGCGGAATCTGTCCCTGACTATGAATGCGTCCGGGAAGTCGGGCTTCAGCACCTTGAGGAGCATCTCCGCCTCGACCCTCGTACGCAGATTGCCCGCCGACACTTTGAAGTTGGGGGCCGAAAACGTCCTGTAGACCGGAATATTGGGATAGAGCGAATTGAATCTTGTCATCACCTCCAGCGAAGCTTCGCGGGCGGTCCTGCGGCTGTCCAGGAAAAGGCGTATCCTGTATCCGCTGACGGTCTTGCCGGAGTTGAGTTCAATCTGGCCGTTGAGCGCACTGCGCACCTCCGGACTCTGGCGTATGACTACATTCTCCGGAAGGACCGAGAATATGTCCTTCCCGAAAAGGGCGGAATCTATCTGGATTTCCGTCCCGGCACGCTCCGCCTCCTCCCCGGAAGCGGGGATGTTCTGGGCGTATAGCGCACTGAGCGGCATCAGCGCCAGGGTCACTATGAGAAGATATTTTTTCATATCCTGTCCTTCAGTTCTTCAAGAGGCATATCTTTGATTTCCACCGTCTTGCCTACACCCCCGCGCAGAGCGAGCCTGGCCCGGGCCGAAACTGTCAGCCGGCTCAGGTCCGACCCGTCACCGAGCAGGCTGAGCAGCTGGAATGGGTTGAATCCATCCGCAATCCTCCCCTTGAGCGGGATGTCGTAAGTCCTGTCGGAACGCCCCTCCACCATCAGCTGGTCGGCATCGAGATACAGCATGTCCTTTCCGTCCATCCTGAGGGTGCCGTGCAGGGATGTCACCTCGAAGCCTATGCCGGGATTGTGTATGCCGGCCTCGACCAGTGCGGTGAGGCCCGAAAGCCCCTGCGGAGCGACGGAGACGACTCTGAACGATGTGACCCTTACATCCTTCACGCTCCCGCCGCACGAGGACAGCAGCACGAGGACAAGGGCGAGAATTATGGCTCTCAATCTCTCCATACGAACCACAAATATACGAAAAATCTATATCTTTGCGCCGCGATATGAACAAGGTATATATTGAGACATACGGCTGCCAGATGAACGTGGCAGACACGGAGATAGTCTTTTCCATACTCGGAAAGGCCGGATATTCCAGAACGGAGAACATTGACGATGCGGACATAATAATGGCCAACACCTGCTCGATCCGCGACAACGCGGAGCAGCGGATATGGGGACGCATCGACGTCTTCAACCTGCAGAAGCGCAGCCGCCCCGGCGTGGTGGTGGGGATACTCGGCTGTATGGCGGAGCGTCTCAAGGAGGCCCTGCTCGAATCGGGCAAGGTAGACATAGTGGCCGGGCCGGACGCCTACCGCAATCTGCCAAGGCTGCTGGAGGCCGTCGCCGAAGGACACCCGCAGATAGACGTATTGCTCTCGCGGGAGGAGACATACGGGGACATCTCCCCGGTGCGGCTCGACAGGGGCGGAGTGTCGGCGTTCATATCGATAATGCGCGGATGCAACAACGCCTGTTCCTATTGCGTGGTGCCTTACACCAGGGGAGCGGAGCGCAGCCGCGACCCGCACACCATAGTCCGTGAGGCCTGCGAATGTTTCCGGACGGGATACAGGGAAATCACGCTGCTCGGGCAGAACGTGGATTCGTACCGCTTCGACGATATGGATTTCGCGGCCCTGCTCGCCGCCGTCGCGGAGGCCGTGCCGGAGATGAGAATCCGATTCTCCACCTCCAATCCGCAGGACATCTCCGACAAGGTGCTGGGCGCTATGGCCTCGCATTCCAATATCTGTCACCACATCCACCTCCCGGTACAGTCCGGCTCCGACAGGATATTGGAGAAGATGCGCCGCCGCTACAGCCGGGAGTGGTATCTCTCCCGCGTGGAGCGTATCAGGGAGCTGATTCCGGACTGCGCCATCTCGACCGATGTGATAGCCGGCTTCTGCTCGGAGACCGAGGAGGACCACAGGGACACGCTCAGCCTCTTCGAAAAGGTGGGCTTCGACGCCGCGTATATGTTCTATTATTCCGAGCGTCCGGGGACTCTGGCCGCGAAGAAATATCCGGACGATGTGGACATAGCCACCAAGACGCGCCGGCTGGAGGAGATTATCGCGCTGCAGAACCGCCTCTCCCTCGAGAGCAACCGCCGCGATGTAGGCAGGAAGTTCCGCGTGCTGGTCGAAGGCCCTTCGAAAAAGAACCCCGACGAACTCTGCGGACGCAACTCCCAGAACAAGATGTGCGTCTGGCCCGACACGAGCCACAAGGCCGGCGATTTCGTGGAAGTCACAGTGAAAGACTGCACCCAGGCCACGCTGCTCTGCAGCCTGGAATCGGACTGCGAGCGCATTTGTCCGGACAGATAGCCTCCGGGCGGACAAAAAGAGCGGGGCGGCCTTTCGGTCTCCCCGCTCTCTTAATAGATGCCGGATTAGCTGAAGTCAGGCTGAGGGCCTTCCTCTCCGCCCTGAGGACCCTGAGGATTCTGCGGGCCTTCCGGTCCCTGAGCGCCGCCCTGGGCGGCCTTGGCCATATCCTCGGAAGCGGCGTGCCAGGCGGCCTCAAGCTCGGAGTTGTACCTGTCGATGTCGGCGACATTCTTCTCGTCCACGGCCTTTTTCAGACCTTCGCAGGCGGACTCGATGGCGGAACGCTTCTCGGACGGGATCTTGTCTCCGTACTCCTTGAGGTTCTTCTGGGTCTGGAATACCATCGCATCGGCATTGTTAATCTTGTCGGCCTTCTCCCTCTCGGCCTTGTCGGCGGCCTCGTTGGCCTTGGCCTCGTCACGCATCCTCTGGATCTCGGCGTCGCTGAGTCCGCTGGAAGCCTCGATGCGGATGTGCTGCTCCTTGCCGGTGGACTTGTCCTTGGCGGAAACGCTCAGGATACCGTTGGTGTCGATATCGAATGACACCTCAATCTGAGGCACTCCGCGCGGCGCAGGAGCAATGCCGTCGAGATGGAACACGCCTATCTGCTTGTTGTCCTTGGCCATAGGGCGCTCGCCCTGAAGCACGCGCACCTCGACTGAAGGCTGGTTGTCCGCAGCGGTGGAGAACACCTGGTCCTTGTGTACAGGGATGGTGGTGTTGGACTCGATGAGCTTGGTCATCACGCCGCCGAGTGTCTCGATGCCGAGAGAAAGCGGGGTGACGTCAAGCAGAAGCACGTCCTTCACGTCGCCTGCGAGCACACCGCCCTGAATGGCTGCACCGATGGCGACAACCTCGTCCGGATTGACGCTCTTGTTAGGCTCCTTGCCGAAGAAATTCTTCACGAGTTCCTGCACCTTAGGGATACGGGTGGAACCGCCCACAAGCAGAACCTCGTCGATGTCGGAAGCGTTCAGATGAGCGTCCGCGAGGGCCTTGCGGCAAGGCTCGATGGACCTCTGGAAGAGATCGTCGCAGAGAGCCTCGAACTTGGCGCGGGTGAGGGTCTTGACAAGATGCTTAGGCATACCGTCAACCGCCGTGATGTAAGGCAGGTTGATCTCGGCGCTGGCAGCGTTGGAGAGTTCAATCTTGGCCTTCTCCGCAGCTTCCTTGAGTCTCTGGAGGGCCATAGGGTCCTTCTTGAGGTCGATGCCGCCGTTGTCGGTGGCGAACTCGCGGGCAAGCCACTCGATGATGGCCTGGTCGAAGTCGTCGCCTCCAAGGTGGGTGTCGCCGTTGGTGGACTTCACTTCGAACACTCCGTCACCCAGTTCGAGGATGGAGATATCGAAAGTACCGCCGCCGAGGTCATAGACCGCGACCTTCATATTCTTGTTCTTCTTGTCCAGACCGTAGGCGAGAGCGGCGGCCGTAGGCTCGTTGATGATTCTCTTCACCTCAAGTCCCGCAATCTTGCCGGCCTCCTTGGTGGCCTGACGCTGAGAGTCGGAGAAATACGCCGGGACGGTGATGACGGCCTCGGTGACTTCCTGGCGGAGATAGTCTTCCGCCGTCTTCTTCATCTTCTGGAGAATGATGGCCGAAATCTCCTGCGGAGAATACATACGGCCGTTGATGTCCACGCGCGGAGTGTTGTTGTCGCCGCGGACTACGGCGTAAGGCACGCGGGCTATTTCCTTGCCCACCTGTTCGTATGTCTCGCCCATAAATCTCTTGATGGAGAATATGGTGTTCTTCGGGTTGGTGATGGCCTGACGCTTGGCAGGGTTGCCCACCTTGCGCTCGCCGTTATCCGTAAACGCGACCACTGAAGGAGTGGTGCGTGCGCCTTCATCGTTGATGATTACGGTCGGCTGGTTGCCTTCCATAACGGCCACGCAGGAGTTCGTGGTGCCGAGGTCGATTCCAATAATCTTTCCCATAACTATATTTTCATTTAAATTTCACTTCATTCCGTCCCGCCCGACTCCGGGCAGGACGACAGTATCGTAATCAAAAGGTCTGCCATCCGGAATTCCGTGACAAATTGTCACAAAAAATCCGGAGACGCACCCGCCCCCGGATTCCAAAAAAGCATTTATGACGGACCTATTCGATGAAAGCGACAATCTCCCCCTTGACCACATCCTTGCCCTGGGGAGCGGTGACGGCCACTATGCGTCCGTCAACCGCCGGGACAATCTTTTCCATACCGTAATAGGTCTGGACATAGCCGCAGGCCTCCCCCGCCTTGACGGCGGTACCGGCCACGGGAGCCGTGGAAGCGTCCTCCACATCTATCTGCCAGAGCATCCTGCCCTTGACCGGAGACTGCAGAGGGGTGGCCTTCGGGTATTTCTCCACATATCCGTCTATGTCGAACTCCGGCATCTCGACGACCGGACGCCTGACAACTATCGGCGCTCCTGCCTTGGCCCTGAGTTCTTCGAGTTCCTTGTTGAAGCGCTCCTTGGCGACTCCGCTGCGGTAGTCGCGGTACTGACGCTCGTGCATCGCGAGTTCGAACAGCTCCTCGTCATCCTCTCCGCAGTCCCAGCCCTCGTCCTTCATCATCTGACGGAACTTCGGGAGTTCGTCCGGATACTCGTCCTGAGGGTTGCCGGTGTAGAATTCCATCCCCTTCTCCTTCGCGAGAGCCACGATTTCAGGAGCGAGCTTGCCAGGGAGCGTGCCCATCCTGCCGAGAATCATCCCCCAGGTGTCCTTGTCTATCGTGCTGAAGCGCGGCTTGTTCTGGCTCAGCGCGAGGAGGTTCATCAGGGCCGTGTTCTTGACATATTGGCTGAACGGTGTCACGAGAGGAGGGTAGCCCAGCTTCGGCCAGACATATTCGACTTCATTGAAGAGCTTGACCATCAGGGAGTCGAGGCTGCTCTCCGGCTTGCCGTTAGCACGCTCGGAGGCGTTGATCGCCGCCTTGAAGCCCTTGAGGTCGGCCATCATCGAACCCATCATACCTCCCGGCAGGCCGCATCCCACAAGGAGCGAGGTCATAAGGGAGTTGCTCGGGTTGATCCAGTATCCCAGGAAGTCGTCGATGAACTCCTGCGTGAGACGGCGCACCTCCATATAGGCGTCCATATTTATGTCCTTGACGAGGAATCCGTCGGCGCGCAGCATCTCCCGGATAGTTATCACGTCCGGGTGAATCTTACCCCACGAGAGCGGCTCCACCGCCACGTCTATATAGTCCGCGCCGGCACGGGCGACTTCCAGCATAGAGGCGGGCGCGAATCCCGGCCCGCTGTGTCCGTGATACTGAATCTTGAGATGCGGGTATTTCTTCTTGATGTCTGAGGTGAGTTCCGCGAGGAAGGTTGGACGGCCCACGCCTGCCATATCCTTGAGGCAGATTTCATCGGCCCCGTATTCCACGAGACGGTCCACCACTCCGAGATAATATTCCACCGTATGCACCGGTGAACAGGTGATGGAGAGAGCGGCCTGCGAAACCATTCCGGCCTTCTTGGCGTATTCGATGGAAAGCTTGAGGTTGCGGTGGTCGTTGAGTCCGCAGAACGAGCGGGCTATGTCAGTCCCCTGAGCCTTCTTGACCTTGAACATAAGCTCGCGCACGTCCGCAGGCACCGGATTCATACGCAGCGCGTTGAGTCCGCGCTCCAGCATATGGGTCTGCAGGCCGGCCTTATGGAAAGGCGCGGTCCACTTGCGCACGGACACGTTGGGGTTCTCCCCGTAGAGGAGGTTCACCTGCTCGAAAGCGCCGCCGTTGGTCTCCACGCGGTCAAAACAGCCCATATCGATGATGGCCGGAGCCACTCTCACAAGCTGGTCGACTCTCGGCTGGTATTTGCCGGAGGACTGCCACATATCCCTATACACGAGGGAAAACTTTATTTCTTTCGCCATATTTACAGTATTATCCCACAAAGATAATCGTTTTTCCCGATTCCCCATTTTGCATACGAGACTCTTGCACAGACGAAAATTCTTCGTATCTTTGCAGTCCTATTGATTGACACGGTGCGATTAGTTCAGTTGGTAGAGCACCAGATTGTGGTTCTGGTTGTCGTGGGTTCGAGCCCCACATCGCACCCCAAAGAAATTAAAGAAGAGGGTGACCCAAAGGGTCATCCTCTTCTTTTGTGCAGCGGTCTGCAGTTGCAGACCGCAGATTCTACTTCTCTTCAGTCACAGGGGCTTCTGCCACCTTGCCGACTTTGGTGAGTTCGACATCGAATACCAGCACTGAATATGGAGGGATGGCCCCGCTGCCCTGCTCGCCGTAGCCTATTGCGGACGGGATGTAGAGCTTGATCTTGCCGCCCTCGCCTATGAGCTGAAGGCCTTCGCGCCAGCCCTTGACCACAGCGTCGAGAGTGAAGCTGATAGGCTCGGCATCGGCTGAAACCTCGTCAAACACCTCTCCGTCGGTCAGAGCGCCCTTGTAGCGCACCCATACGGTGTCGGCAGCCCCCGGCTTCAGGTCGTTGCCCGGCTCGATTATCTTGTACTGCAGGCCGGAATCCGTAGTGGTGATGCCCGCCTTCTTGGCATTTGAGGCAAGGAACTTGGCTTCCGCCTCCTTGTTGGAGAGGGAGGTATAATTGCGCCTCTTCTCAAGATATCCGTTAAAAGCGGAGTTCATAGTATTGGGATCGACTTTGAACTGCTTCACGAAATCTGCGGAACGGTAGTCCCCCTTCGCAGCCATAAAATCCTTGATACCCTCGACGATTTTACTGTAGTTGAGGTCATCGCCGAAATCGTAGGACTTCATAAAGCTGCCGAAATTGATACCGAGCAGATAAGCCACGGAATCCTTCTGGGATTTCGTCGGCTTATAGTCCGAAGCCTTCCTGACAGCAGGAACGGCCTCCTCTCCATCCGCCTCCACTGCCGGAGCCGCACTGTTGCAGCCCACGGCCGCAACGCCCATCACGAGGGCTGCTAAAAACTTGTAAATTTTCATACTCTTTATATAAGATTTAAAATTCCCGAAAAACAACTTCTACAACTCCCAGGCCAGGGCGGAAGCGCCGAGTATGGCCGCGTCCGACTCCTTGAGGCTGGAAAACATTATCTTCACCTTGCCTCTCCACTGAGGCAGCAGATTGTCGTTCATCGCCGACATCATCGGCTCGTAAAGGAACTCCTTCGCCCTTGCCAGACCGCCGAAAAGCACTATCGCCTCAGGAGAGCTGAACGCCGCGAAGTCGGCGAAACTGTGTCCGAGCAGGCGGCCCGTATAGTCAAACACCCTCAGGGCGAGGGCATCCCCCTCCTTGGCGGCATCATAGATGCTCTTGGAGCTGATATCGTCAATCTCCCTCAGCAGCGAAGGCTCATCGCCCGCATCCAGCCACTCCCGCGCCGTGCGGGCCACTCCTATCGCGGAGCAGTATGCCTCCAGACAGCCCGTCTTGCCGCAGCCGCAGGGACGGCCGTTGTGGCGGACGATATTGACATGTCCGAGTTCCCCGGCATTGCCGTCGTGTCCGTACACCACCTTGCCGTCGATGACGATGCCGCTGCCCACGCCGGTGCCGAGAGTAATCATAATGAAATTCTTCATCCCCTTCGCGGCACCGTAGGTCATCTCGCCCACAGCGGCGGCGTTGGCGTCATTGGTGAGCGACACCGGAATCCCGCCGAGATACTCTCCGAGCTTCCTGGCGAATTCCACCACGCGGCCGGACGCCCACTCGATATTGGTGGCGTACTCTATCCGTCCCGTATAATAGTTGGCGTTAGGCGCGCCGACTCCGACACCCCTTATCTCCCCGTCCTTGCCACATTCCTCCGCACAGGCCCTGACGGCCTCCGCGAGAGCCTTGAGATATGCATCGGCATCCTCGCCGAATACATCCGTGCGAATGACCGACTGGGCGAGAACCTCGCCTCGCGCATTGACTACACCTATCTTGGAGGTCTGTCCTCCGACATCGACTCCGACTACATATTGCTTGTCCATAGGGCTTCTATTCTACCGGGATGTCTTTATTCACATTCCTGCACCCGACAAGGGCGTAGTAGAGTATGTAGCAGAGCATCGCAATCACGAGCCAGTAGCTGGCCATATAACCGAGATTCTTCGCGAGAACATCCTGAATCAGAGGCATTATGCCGCCGCCGACAACCATCATCATAAAGATGCCGGAAGCCTGTTCGGTGTACTTGCCGAGTCCCTCCGTGGAGAGATTGAAGATGCCGCCCCACATCACTGAAGTGCAGAGACCGCAGAGTACGAGGAAGAGGGCGCTTGCAGGCACCTGGAACATCTCGAAGCCGTTCGCGGCACTGTAGCCCGGCATAGAGATGGTGACAGTCTTCGGGGTGAAGATGGCCACGAGTATCAGGGCTATTGCCACGGAGCTCACGGTAATAATCTGCGTGCGGGTGCTGACCTTGCCGGAAATGGCGGAGCTGCAGGCGCGGCCCACCATCATCAGCAGCCAGTATACGGCGGCGATTGCCCCTCCGATGGCGGCTCCGTTGAGCAGGATGCCCGCTCCCCTGTCGGAAGCGTCGGAAAGATAGAAATTGAGCTGTGCCGGGATGCCTATCTCGATGCCCACATAGAAGAATATGGCCACGATGCCAAGCACGCAGTGGCGGAATTTCCAGGCGCTGTGCTCGAACTTGACGCTCTTCCTCCCGGCCGCCGGCTCAGGGATATTGACAAAGGATATGATGATGAACGCAAGGGCGAACACTACCATAGCGATGAAGAGCAGCGGAGTCACGTCGCTCATTCTGGTCTCGCTGGTCACCGTCCCGATCAGCACGCCCACGAGCAGCGGGGTGAGGGTGCCGGTGAGGGAGTTGAGGGTGCCGCCTATCTGGATATACTGGTTACCCCTGTTGCCGCCGCCGCCGAGAATGTTGAGCATAGGGTTGACGACGGTATTGAGCATACATACGCAGAATCCGCACACGAACGCGCCGAGAAGATAGATATAGATGGCCGCGCCGCCGTTGAAAGGAAGGCTGGAGAACCACTGGATGACGATTCCGATAAAGCCGACGGCAAGCGCCGCGAGAGTGGTCTTCTTATATCCTACCTTGACGAGCATCTTGCCAGCCGGAATCCCCATAAAGAGGTACGCGGCGAAATTCATCATATTGCCCATCATCCCGGCCCAGGAATAGTCGCTTTTCCAGATGTTGCCGAAAGGCGCCGCCATATTGGTGACGAAGGATATCATCGCGAAGATGAAGCACATCGTCACTATGGCCACCATATTCTTTTTCTTTTCCATATTGTGTTATTTGTGGTTTATGTTTCAGTTATTCGAGCGAGGAGAGGTTCTTCGGGTTAGTCAGCTTCTTGCCCTCCGGGGTCATCGCATATTCGATGCGGTCGGCGTAGAACTTCTCCACCTTGCCCCGCACCATCTTGGCCGTGGTGTTGAGCATTCCGTTCTGCTCAGTGAAAGGCGTGTCCGCCACGATAATGGCGGCAGGAAGCCACTTCTCCGGGAACAATCCCGCGTGGCGGCCTCCGGCGCGGTAGGAATCCACCTCCGCCTGCAGAATCTCAAGCTGGGCCTTCCGTCCGTCCTCGCTTGCGGGATCCTTGCCCTGCTTCTGCACGGCATCGGCGAGAGCCGGCTTGTTAGGCACGACTATCACGACGGTATAAGGACTCTGGTTGTTGTACAGCACGGAAGCCTCGATATACTTCGAACCGTCGGCAAGGCTGTCCTCGAAGCCCTCCGGAGAATATTTCTCCCCGTCGGAGGAAATCAGCAGGCTCTTGAAACGCCCGGTCACATAGAGGTAGCGCGGATCCTCCCTGCAGAGGTAGCCACGGTCGCCGGTATGAAGCCAGCCGTCGACGATGGTGCTTGATGTGGCCTCGGGGTTCTTCCAGTAGCCTGCCATCACGTTCTCGCCCCGGATGACTATCTCGCCGGTCTCGCCGAGAGGCAGCGGGCGGCCCTCCTCGTCGCAAATTTTTATCTCCATAGGCTCCACCGTGCGTCCGGACGAGCCGAAGCGGGCGTGGCCCTTGGAGTTGGCGCAGATCACCGGCGTGGCCTCCGAGAGGCCGTAGCCCTGGAATATAGGCATCCCTATGGCGCAGAAATATCTCTGAAGCTCGATGTCGAGCAGGGCGCCGCCGCCCACGAAGAACTGAAGCCTTCCGCCGAAGCCTTCGCGTATCTTGGAGAATACAATCCTGTCGAGAAGGCTCTTTATCGGCTTGCGCCACCAGAGCTTCCAGCAAGGCTTGCCGGCGTTGTAGTATTCACGGTTGTAGGCTATCGCATTCTTGAGTCCGAATTCGTAGAGCTTCTCCACGGTCGGGCCTTTCTTCGCTATGGCGGCCTCGAAGCTCTTGCGGAAGCTCCTTGACAGCGCCGGGACGGACAGCATCACCTGCGGACGGACTTCGCGTATCGCTATAGGGATGTTTTTCAGCATCGTGACGGCGCTCTTGCCTCCCGGGACGGTGGCTATGCTTCCGCCGTAGCTCATCATCACGTAGAATCCGGCGACATGCGCGAAGCAGTGGTCAAGCGGCAATATGATGAGCATCACCCAGCCCTCCTCTATCTTGACGACGGAGCGGCACTGCTCCACATTTGCGGTGTAGTTGCGGTGGGTGAGAAGTATCCCCTTAGGGTCGGCGGTGGTGCCGGAAGTGTAGCTGATGTTGGCGTAGTCGTCAGGGCCTACCCCCGCGATGCGCTCCTCCAGCTCCTCCGCACGGGAGGAGAGGAACTTGTCCCCGGCCTCATATATGTCCTTGAGATGTATCTCCCTGTCTTTCAGCTCTATGTCATCTATCACAATGACCTTTTCCACCGCAGGGCAGCGGTCTATGACCCTGCGCACCTTCTCTATCTGGCTCTCGGAAGCTATCACGAAGCGGGAATCCGAATGGTTGATGCGGAAGAGCAGGTCCTGGTCGGACTCAAGCTTGAAGGAAAGCGGCACGTTCACCGCCCCGGCGTAGAGAATGCCGAGTTCGCAGAAAATCCACTCGTTGCGCCCCTCGGAGA
>CAVGPE010000102.1:8089-22244 GCA_963631065.1 Ruminococcus bicirculans (ex Wegman et al. 2014) | reverse complement strand
CCCTTCCTGAGGCCGAGCGCCATCAGACCGGCGGCGAGTCTCCTGCCCCGTATCCTGGTCTGCTCGAAAGTGGTCTCCTTCCACTCCCCGTCCACCTTTTCGCGAAGGAAGGTCGAAGATGAATAGATTCGGGTGTACTTCTCTACGAAGTCGATGATTGTAGGTCTTTTGTTGTCTGCCATAAGTCTGATTATTATTCACTGGTCGGAGGGAACAGCCCGTAGAGACGCGCGTCTATCATATCGGTCACCTTCTCGAAGTCGGCAGGTTCGTTGCCGAAATCTATGCTGTCCGCATCTATGACCAGCAGATTGCCTTTATAGTCGTTTATCCATTTCTCATATTTGTCGTTCAGGCCGGTGAGATAGTCTATGCGTATGCTCTTCTCGTAGTCGCGTCCGCGCTTCTGAATCTTGGAAATCAGCGCCGGCACGGACGAACGCAGATATATAAGCAGGTCAGGAACCCCCACGAGCGACATCATCAGGTCGAACAGGTCGGAGTAGTTCTCGAAGTCACGGGTGCTCATCAGCCCCATATCGTGGAGGTTGGGGGCGAAGATGCGCGCGTCCTCGTAGATGGTGCGGTCCTGCACTATCACCCCGTCGGTCTTCGCGATATCCACCACGTCCTTGAAGCGCCTGTTGAGAAAATATATCTGGAGATTGAACGACCAGCGCTCCATATCATTGTAGAAATCAGCCAGATATGGATTAAAATCCACGGACTCGAACTTCGGGGTCCAGCCGTAATGCGCAGCGAGCATCTTGGTGAGAGTCGTCTTGCCGCTGCCTATATTTCCTGCTATCGCGACGTGCATATCCTAGGTAATCTAACAATCCGCAAAGTTAGCAATTATTTGAACAGTCCATAGAGTCTGGAGTCAATCTTGTCCGTCACCGCCTCGAAGTCCTCCGGCCTGTTCTCGAAATCCAGGTTGTCCGCGTCTATCGTCAGCAGATTGCCCTTGTAGTCCCCTATCCATTTCTCGTACTTGTCGTTGAGTCCGCCGAGATATTCGAGGCTCATACTCTGCTCGTAGTCGCGCCCGCGCTTCTGTATGCGCGAGACAAGGTGCGGGACGGAACACCTGAGATATATCAGCAGGTCAGGCGGGCTGACCATAGACATCATCAGGTTGAAAATCTGCATATAGGTATCGTAGTCCCTGCCGGACAGATTGCCCATCTCCAGATTGTTGGCCACGAAGATATGGACTCCCTCCAGGATGGTCCTGTCCTGGACGATGACGCCGTCGGACTTGGATATCTCCAGCAGATCCCGGAACCGCTGGGCGAGGAAATAGGTCTCCAGATTGTACGACCAGCGCGGAATATCCCTGTAGTAGTCCTCCAGATAAGGGTTGTGAGTGACGGACTCGTACTTCGGAGTCCAACCGTAATGCGCGGCGAGCATCCTTGTGAGGGTGGTCTTGCCGCTGCCTATGTTTCCCGCTATTCCGATATGCATTCTACAAAAATAACGGACAAAATTCGTATTTTTGGCTGATAATCCCAAAAGAAATGCTGAACATACTTCAATTCTCATTCAATCTCTTCCAGGAGAGGGCCGCCATAGCCTTCAGGGATGGGGGAAAGTGCGTCGTGACGGACCCGGGATTCTGCAGCCCGGAGGAAGAGGAGGAATTCCTCTCCGCGCTGCGCTCGCGCTCCCTCGTTCCCGAGGCCATACTGCTCACGCACGCGCATTTCGACCACATCTACGGCGTGAAGACCCTGCAGGACCTCTACGGAATCCCCGTATATATGCACCCCGCCGAGAAGCCCGTACTGGAATATGACAGGGAGATGGCGTCCAGATTCGGGATCCGCGAACCGGACTGCAGCTTCAGCACCGAGGACATAGCCGACGGGGACACAATAGAGGCGGCGGGCATACGCTTCGAGGTGATAGCCACCCCGGGACACACTCCCGGAGGCGTGTGCTGGCTCGACCGCGAGGACAAGGTGCTGTTCAGCGGCGACACCCTCTTCGCCGGGGCCATAGGGCGCACGGACTTCAAGTACGGAGAATACGACGACGAAATCCGCTCGATAATGGAGAAGCTTATTATACTCGACCCCGACATCAGGCTCTGCCCGGGCCACGGGCCGGACTCCACGATAGGATACGAGAGGACGCACAACCCCTTCCTTGAGCCGTTCAACGAGCCGGAAGAGGAAACGGACACCGAACCGGAGCCGGTAATCATCAGCGGGCGTTGAAAGTCACGCTGCGCCTCACCCCGTCGGAATCGACCAGAGTAAGCATATGCCTGCCCGGCTCCGGGGCTATCATCATCTCGTGCACTCCGGAAGTCCTGCCTATATAGTCATCGTCCAGATGCCACCATATCACCGCCGACGGTGAGGAGTGCGCGGCACGGAACACCGCTCCCTTCCTGCTTCCGTCCAGCCCCCTCGTGGAGACGATGGTGATGCCGTTCTGCGGGTAGATGATTTCCATCGGGGAGCGTTCCGAGGCGGCTCCGTCATAGTCCGGATGTTTCGGCGGCAGCGGCCTGTAGTCCAGATGGTTCTTCATATAGTACCACTCCTGCGCCGGGGGCAGAATGAAGCGCACCTCGCTGCGTATCTGCTCCGGCGGGCAGCAGTTGCTGTTGACCTGCAGGAGGCCCTCCGGATCGAGATGCACCATAATATGATAGCGGCAGGTTTCGGGCCTGTCCGCTATGTCCGGGGCCCATATCGTGTCGCGCTGAGGGCACAGCTCCCCGGCGGGATTGCCGCTCAGGCTGCACACCTCCACCCGCGTCATATCCTCCAGCGGCATATCGAACCACTCCGATGAGGGAAGGGCTGAGAACACGTCGAACATCACCGGCGCGGCATACGAGACTCCCGTCATCTGCGCACGCCCCTCCCCGTCGCTGTTGCCGACCCAGACCGCGACCACATAATCCCGGGTCACGCCCACGCTCCACGCATCGCGGTTGCCCCAGCTCGTGCCGGTCTTCCAGGCAATCCGCCTCCCGGAACCGAACTCCATCCACGAAGCCTCCTCCTCGGGGCGGTCAGAGCCGGAGAGCGCATCGAAAGTGAGCCGGCACGCGGCCCTTCCGAGGGGGACATCCTCCGGGCGGAGCCTCTTCCGGGGAGCATCCTTAAGATAGGAGAGTTCCGCCGGCGGAGCGTCGCCGCGAAGCTTCGAAGCCATACGGCAATACGCTCCGGCAAGGTTCTGCAGGGAGATTTCAGCACCTCCCAACACAAGGGAGAGTCCGTAATGGTCCGCGTCGCGGTCTATGGTATCGAAGCCCATCCCGGACAGAATCTCAAGGAAACGGTCCACCCCGTAGCTCTCCAGCATCCTGACGGACGGCACGTTGAGCGAGCGGGCTATCACTTCATGCGCCGGCACCGCCCCTTCGTACTGACGGCTGTAGTTGTGCGGGGAGAAGTTGTTGCGGTTATACGGAGTGTCGCGGATCAGAGTACCGGGAAGAATCTCCCCGTCCTGCAGCATTGCCGCATAGAGCAGCGGCTTGAGCGTGCTTCCGCTGGAGCGGCGGGCGGGGACCATATCCACCTCCCCGCCCCGGATTCCGGGGGCGCAGCCGAGGGTGTTGCCGTAATACCCGAGGATCTCCCCGCTGCGCACGTCCGCGACAAGGATTCCCATATTGTCCACGAGATTGGTGTGGAAACGGTCGAAGTACCGCTTCGCTATCCCGGAGAGGCGCAGCTGGAGATTATAGTCTATCGTGCTTTCCCAAGCCCTGTCCCCGCCTTCGAGACGGCAGCGCTCAAGCAGATGGTGGGCGTGGTCGGGCATATTCAGAGGGCGTTCCGGCAGGGGTTCGTCCTTGGCGAGCAGGCATTCCGTCGCATCTATCACCCCTTTCGCCTCCAGCCTGTCCAACAGGGAGTTGCGCTTGCGCAGAAGGGCCTCGCGATTGCGCCCCGGGTGTATCAGGCCCGGAGAATTGGGCAGCACGGCCAGCATCGCGCTCTCCGCCCACGAAAGATTGTCGGCGCTGCGTCCGAAATACCTCCACGCGGCGGCCTCGATGCCGACCACATTGCCCCCGAAAGGGGCGTTGGAAGCATAGAGGAGCAGTATCCTGTCCTTGGAGCAGCGCAGCTCCAGCCTTGTCGCGAGTACCATCTCGCGGAGCTTCTCCGCAAGCGTGCGCGGAGCGTCGGGACGGCTCAGGCGTATCACCTGCATCGTGATGGTGCTGGCCCCGCTGACCACTTCCCCACGGAGGAGATTCTGCCTCAGGGCTCTTCCCGCCGAGAGGAAATCCACCCCCGGATGATAGCGGAAACGCTTGTCCTCATAGCAGACGATGCACTTGGCGAACTTCTCCGGCACGCTTCCGGCGGGAGGGAAATGCCATTGTCCCGCAGCCGAGATGCGCGCCCCGAGCAATCTCCCGTCGGAGGATGTGAGAGTGGCGGAGAGCGGCTCGTCGAAAAGCTTCCGGGGCAGGCAGAAGGCATACCATATAAGGAGGGAAGCGGCGATTGTCAGAAGTATTTTCCTATCTTTGCGCATCAGGGACAAAAATACTAAGAATTATGAAAATCCGCCGAATACTCCTCCTCACAGCCATACTCCTCGCAGGCCTTAACTCCTGCGGCAACGGAGGCGGCAGACACTCCTCAGACACCAGTTCACCGTCCGGCCCCGGGGCTGTCGCCTCCGCCGGGGAGGGCAATGCCGAAGATAAGGATTCCCTTGCCGTCACGCCGGAAATAAGGTTCATCAGCAGGGGGTCGATTCTGCCTTCTGACGGAGATATGAACCTGCTCTTCGGCTCGACCTCATACGCCAAGGCCCAGGTGAGGGTGAAGAAAATCTACAGCGACAACATCCTGCAGTTCCTCCAGTTCGACAGCTACGAGTCAAGATACAACCTCTACAAGGTGGCGGACACGGTGGCGGACACGACCATAGTTCTGGGCGCGCCGGATTCGGAGACGATACGCGCCTACCGCACCTACGGGCTGAGTCTGGGCGAACTGATAAAGCCGGAGAGAGGCGCGATATACCATATCGAGATACGCGGGCGCGATGCTCTCGCGGAGGAGACCTTCCCGGAGAGCGACAGCTGGTTCGGCAACTACGAGACATACCCGGAAAGGAGCGTGGACCTGCTCGCGAGCGACCTCGCGATGGTGGTGCGCCACGGCGACCGGGGATACGAGGCCACCGTGCTGGACATACTCAGCGGCAAGCCGGTCAGCGGGGCCAGAGTCAGGCTGTTCAGCTTCGCGCAGCAGGAACTCGCGAAGGGGCTGACGGACAGGGAGGGCAGAGTGTCCTTCCCCGCCGTGGAAGAGGCGGGATTCGCCGTGGCGATGTCCGGCAGGAACTACGCATATCTCCGGCTCAGCAACGAGAACTCCCTCTCGACGAGCAGTTTCGACGTCAGCGGAGATGAGGGCAGTCGCGGACTCAAGGCCTACATCTTCGGCGAGCGCGGCGTATGGAGGCCGGGGGACACCCTGCATGTCAGCACCATATTTATGTGCGACGGAACGGAACTCCCGGAAGGACATCCCGTCACGGCGGAACTCCGCAATCCCGACGGGCAGCTCACGGAGAGCAGAAGCGCAAGGATAGACCGGACACATATCTGCCACTTCCCGTTCACGACCGCCGCCGACGCCCCCACGGGGCGCTGGAGCGTCAAGGTGAACGTCGGGTCGCACAGCTTCAGCAAGACCCTCCGGGTGGAGACCATAAAGCCCAACAATCTCGACATCAGCCTCAAGTTCAAGGACAGTTACATCACTCCGAGAGAGGACTGCACCGGAGAGATAGGAGTCGAGTGGCTCTACGGGGCCGTCGGGAGCAATCTCAAGGTAAACGGCTCAATGGAGCTGAGCGCCGTCGGAGTGCCGTTCAAGGGATATGAAAACTACAGCTTCAAGGATGCCGGGCGCAGCTTCAGCAGACAGACGCTCAACTACGGGGATATGACCACCGACGACGAGGGCCGCTGCAGCATCAACACGGGAGTCAACCTCAACAGGGCCGCGACTCCCGGTATGCTGAACGCCGAGTTCACCCTGAGGGCGTTCGAGCCGTCCGGCGACTTCAGCACGAGCTACAGCAGCGTCAGGATGTCGCCTTTCGACAGGTATGTCGGTGTCCGCACGGCTATGGACAAGGACGAATGGGGCAACGAATATCTCCGCTCCGGCAAGCCTCACGACATCGAAGTGGTCACTCTCGACCCGTCCGGGAAGGGCGTGGACATCCCGTCGCTCCAGGCGGAAGTATGGCACGTGGACTGGAGCTGGTGGTGGGACGCGAGCCATTACACGGCCAGCTACAACTCCGGAAAGACCGGGGAGAAGGTCTACAGCACCACCCTCTCCACCTCGGGAGGCAAGGGCAGGTTCAGCTACGACTGGCCGGAGGACGTGCCTTCAGGGCCTTATATGATACGGGTCAGCGACCCGAAGGGAGGACACTCCGCCACCCTGCTCTGCGAGGTGTACAGAGACCGCGGCGCGAGCGACGCTTCGGAAGGCTCCGTCAAGCTCAATATGCTTCTGGACAAGAGCAGCTACAAGGTCGGCGAGACGGCGCGCATCACCATCCCGTCTTCGGCAGGTTCGATTGCGCTCGTGTCGATAGAGAAGGGAGGGAGAATCCTGAGCGGGAAGAGGGTGGACTGCCACCCGGGAAGCACGCAGATAAGCATCCCGATCACCGCCGAGATGACCCCTAACGTCTATGCCGACATCTCCCTCATCCAGCCTCACGGCAACAGTTCCAACGATGCCCCGATCCGTCTCTACGGCATCGCTAACATCAATGTGGAGGATGCGCTCTCGCGTCTGCATCCGCAGATTGAGATGGAAGGCGACATACGCCCGGAGTCCGAGGCCGGGTTCTCCGTCAGGGAGCGGGACGGCAGGGCGATGAGCTATGTCGTGGCCATCGTGGACGAGGGGCTGCTCAATCTCACGGGATTCAAGACCCCCGATGCGTGGGACTCCTTCTATGCCAAGCAGTCCCTGCGCGTCCGCAGCTGGGATATGTACGACAAGGTGATAGGCGCCTACGGCGGACAGATAGAGAAGCTCTTCGCCATCGGAGGCTCCGACGAGGCCTCCCGGCGCATCAGCCCGCAGGGCGCGAGCCGCTTCACCCCGGTAGTCTCCTACCTCGGCCCGTTCGAACTCAAGCAGGGCAGGACGGGGCGGCATAAAATCTATGTGCCGCAGTATCTGGGACGGCTCCGGGCTATGGTCATCGCCACCGATGGAAGAGCCCAGGGCAGCACGGAAAAGGAAGTCACCGTCACCAAGCCACTTATGGTGCTGGCGACTCTGCCGCGCACGCTCAGCATAGGCGAGAGCCTCAGCGTCCCTGTCAGCGTCATCGCCGTTAAGGACGGCATAGGCAAGGTGAAGCTCAGCGCCGAGACCTCAGAAGGACTGTCGATGACAGGGTCCGCCGAGGCGGAAGTCCAGTCCCTGAAGGCGGGGCAGCAGATTGTCCGCTTCGACGTGAAGGTCGGGGACAGGCCGGGGACGGCGAAGTTCGCAGTAACGGCGCGGACTGCCTCGGAGAAGTCCCGCAGCGAGATAGAAATCGACATCCTCAACCCGAATCCAGAAGAGACGAGAGTCAGCAGCTTCACCCTCGCTCCGGGCGAAAGGAAGGAGGTGGACGCGGAACTCTTCGGAGTCGACGGCAGCAACTCCCTCGACGTGGAATTCTCTTCCATCCCTCCGATAAGCCTCGGCAGGAGACTCGAATATCTGACGGGCTACCCTTACGGCTGCGTCGAGCAGACCGTCTCGGCGGCGTTCCCGCAGCTCTATCTGGATGTGCTTCAAGACTGCGGCGAGACCGTCCTGAAGCGCAGCGCGTTCAATGTCAGCGCCGCCATCTCCAGACTCTCCGGCTTCCGCAGACCGGACGGCTCGCTATCCTATTGGCCGGGGTCGGACGGGAGTTCCTCCTTCGGCAGCGTCTATGCTCTGCACTTCCTTCAGGAGGCATCCGCAAAGGGATATGCCGTGCCGGCCGATTTGAAGGTCTCCCTCGTGAAGTACATCTCCTCCTCCGTGGTCGGCGACAGGAAGGAAAACGCTTTCACCAGAGCCTACGGACTCTATGCCCTCGCAATCGCCGGGAAACCTCAGCGCGGCGCGATGAACCTGCTCCGCGAAGATGCCGGGAAACTGCAGAACAGCGCCGTGTGGATGCTGGCGGCGGCTTACGCTGCAGACGGCAAGAAGCAGGTCGCCCTGGGACTCGTCTCGGGTCTCCCTTATCTCGACGACCCTAAGAGGGAGTACGCCGCATTCGGCAGCGAGGAGCGCAATATGGCGGTGGCTCTCAAGACGTCTCTGCTCCTCGGGGACAGGGACGCGGCTATGGAGCTCGCCATCAAGACAGCCTCACGCCTCAACGAGGCCGACCGGTATATGAGTACGCAGACGACGGCCTGGGCACTCTGCGCGATGAGCGCGTACGCAGGGAAGGCCGAAGCGCAGGGGATACAGGCTGATGTCAGGGCCGGAGGACGCGATTTCAGCGTCAGCACCGCCAAGTGCATAGCCTCCCGGACGGTCAGCAGCGGGGCTGACGGCGGCAGAGTCGCTCTCGTATTGGAGAACAGGGGAAGAAACACCATACACGCAGCGGTGGCCGCAAGCGGCATCCCTGCGGCGGGAGAGGAGCGCGCCAAGGCTTCGGGCCTTAAGATGACGGTACGCTACATCGATGAGAACGGCAAAGAAATCTCTGCGGACGCGCTCCGCTCCGGGCAGAGTTTCAAGTCCGTGGTGACAGTCACCAACACGGGCCCGGCCTCAGTCAGCAATCTCGCCCTGTCGCAGAAGTTCCCTTCCGGCTGGGAAATACGCAACGACCGCATCTACCGCAGCGACTTCTCCTATCCTGCGGGCATAGACTACCAGGACTTCAGGGATGACCGGGTCAATAGCTTCTTCAGTCTTGAGGCGGGACGCAGCGTGACGGTGACAACCACCCTCACCGCCGCCTATGCCGGCAAATTCTATCTCCCTGCGGTCAGCTGCGAGGCGATGTACGACAACACCGTCTCCGCCCTCGTCCCGGGCCGCCGGGTGGAGGTGAGGTAGAGTCTGCGGGAGGGGTGACCGGCGGCTGCTACAGGGTCTGGCCGCCGATGAACTCGCGCATAATGGAGGTCGGCGGGATGGCGGCGATTTCAGCCGGCTTGAGGCATATCACCTGACGGAGGAACTCCAGCAGTTCCTGCGCCTTGGCGTATGCCGGCGAGGACTCGCTGATGCCGCAGAGCAGCGGCTCGGCATAGTATTTCAGCAGAGGAAGGTCGTAGAGGGTGGAGGAATTGAAGACCAGATTGGCGTTCTCCTCAAAAGGGAAGATATATTTCACCTCCCCCCTGCGCACCGACGGCCAGCGGAGGATATTGTCTTCAGGAGAGATGCCCCGCGTGCGGTTGTCGCGGACTATGCGGCGGAGCAGACGCTTGTCGGTGGTGGAGTTGTGGTCCTTCGTGCCTCCCGGAAGCGCCGAGAGCGCCGATATATAGATGCGGAAGATGCTGTCCTGCGGGATGGACGGGGTGAGCGCCGGATTGAGGGCGTGGATGCCCTCCATAAAGAGGATGTCGTTATCTTCGAGACGCATCTTCCTGCCCGACACGACCCTGCGCCCTGCGGCGAAGTCGAACTTCGGAAGCTCTATCTCCTCCCCCCTGAGAAGCGCGTTCAGCTGCTCATTGAGGAAGCTGACATCCATCGCTTCGAGGGCCTCGAAATCGTAGGCCCCGTTCTCGTCCTTCGGAGTGTGTTCCCTGTCTACGAAATAATTGTCCAGCTCTATGACCTTGGGATTGAGGCCCAGCACCCTTGCCTGCTGCGCTATGCGCAGGGAGGAGCTGGTCTTGCCGCTTGACGACGGACCTGACATCATCACTATGCGGCACTTGCGGCGGCACCAGTAGATCTGGTCTGCGGCGGCGGCGTACTTGCGCTCCTGCCTGGCCTCGCAGAGGTTGATGAGTTCTATCCCCGACCCCGCCTCAAGGGTCTCGTTTATCTTCTCGATGGTGTCTATCCCTATCGCGTGACACCAGTCCACATATTCCTGCCTTGCGGCATCAATCTTTGTCATAGCACTTCTTTTAGAAACTCTCCGGTCACGGACTCCGGATCGGAGGCAATCTGCTCGGGGCTACCCTCCGCAATAATCCTGCCACCGCGCTCTCCCCCGTCAGGGCCCATATCTATGATATGGTCCACACTCTTGAGCACATCAAGATTATGTTCGATGACAATCACCGTATTGCCCTGGTCCACAAGCTTATGCAGCACGCCCATCAAGACTTCTATATCTTCCGGGTGCAGACCCGTGGTCGGCTCGTCCAGCATATAGAGGGTGTTGCCGGTGGCCTTGCGGAAGAGTTCGGAGGCGAGTTTCATCCTCTGGCTCTCGCCGCCGGAGAGCGTCACCGCAGACTGTCCGAGCCGGACATAGCCCAGACCGACATCCACGAGGGCCTTGAGCTTCTGCGCGATGGCGGGATAGGGCCGGAAGAACTCGCAGGCCTCCGATATCGGCATATCCAGCACCTCGCTGATATTCTTGCCCCTGTATTTCACCTCAAGGGTGTCCTCCTTGTAGCGCCGCCCGCCGCAGCAGTCGCACTGCACGTTGACGGACGGGAGGAAATTCATCTCTATGACCTTGATGCCCGCGCCCTTGCACTCCTCGCAGCGCCCTCCGGGGACATTGAAGGAGAAGCGTCCCGCCTTGAACCCGCGGACCTTCGCGTCCGGCGTACTCTCGAAGAGTTTGCGGATGTCGTCGAACACCCCGGTATAGGTGGCCGGATTGGAGCGCGGAGTGCGCCCGATAGGACTCTGGTCTATCTCGATGACCTTGTCGATATTTTCCTCCCCCTCCAGTGCCGCATAAGGCAGAGGCTTCTGTTTCAAGCGGTTGAGTTTCCCTTTCAGGGCCGGCATAAGGGTCTGGTTGATGAGGGTGGACTTGCCGCTCCCGCTGACCCCGCTGATGCCGATCATCACTCCGAGCGGGAAGCTGACGTCGATATTCTTGAGATTGTTGCCGCAGGCCCCCCTGATGCGGAGCGTCAGGCCGTTGCCCTTCCGCCGGTGCTTCGGGGTGAGGTTGGGGTTGTGCAGGTGTCCGGACGGCCCGCTGTAGCAGATGCGGCCTCCGTTCTCCCCCGCTCCCGGCCCGACTTCCACCGTCCAGTCCGCGGCATTCACCGTCTCCTCGTCGTGCTCCACGACTATCACCGTATTGCCCTCGTCGCGCAGATGCTTGAGCGAGGATATCAGCTTGCGGTTGTCCCTCTGGTGCAGGCCTATGCTCGGCTCGTCGAGGACGTATATCACATTGACCAGACGGGAGCCTATCTGGGTCGCAAGCCGTATGCGCTGGGCCTCGCCGCCGGAAAGCGTCGCCGCCGGCCTGTCGAGAGTGAGGTAGTCCAGCCCCACGTCCAGCAGGAAGCGGACCCTGTCCCCGAGCTCGCGTATGATGTCGCGGGCTATCGCGCTCTCCCTGCCGCCGAGCCGCCCGGGAAGAGTCCCTATCCAGTCGGAAAGCGCGCCGATCTCCATAGCGCTGACCTCGGAAATATCCTTGCCGTCAATGCGGAAGCAGGCCGCCTGAGCATTGAGACGGGTGCCGTGACACAGCGGACAGACAATCTTGTCGTCTATATCCTTCACGACGCCGGGCCAGTTGACCATCTCCGCGAGCGCCCCCTCCCCGACACGGAAGAATTCGTCGGAGCCGTATATCAGCAGCGACACCACCTCATCCGGGAGAGCCCCCACCGGGTCATAGAGGGAGAATCCCAGCTTGCGGGCCATCGCCCTCACTATCTCGAACTTGCGCCCGTCGCGCACCCGCCCCAGCGGGACTATCCCCCCGTCGGCGAGGGAAACGCCACGGTCCGGGATGATGCTGTCAATATTGATGTCCGCCACGGTGCCGAGGCCCTTGCAGTGCGGACAGTAGCCTTCCGGAGAATTGAAGGAGAACGAATGCGGCGCCGGTTCCCGGAGCGAGATGCCGGTGTCCGGATCCACAAGATGCCGGGAATAATGATGCAGTCCCCCGTCCTGCATATCCAGTACGGCAAGCGAACCCTTCCCAAGGGAGAGAGCCGACTGCACGGAGCGGCGGACACGGTCTCCGTCCCCGTCATCCGGCTTGAGCTTGTCCACGACAAGTTCGATGAAATGCGCCTTGTAGCGGTCCAGGGAGTCGACTTCGGCAAGCGGGGTAATCTCCCCGTCGATGCGGGCCTCGGCGTAGCCCTTCTTGCGCAGCTGCTCGAAGAGTTCCTTGTAGCTGCCCTTGCGTCCGTTGACAAGCGGAGAGAGCAGCAGGCACTTCCTGCCGTGATATTCCTTCAGTATCAGCTCCACTATGCCCTCGTCGGTGTACCGCACCATCTCCCTTCCGGTGGCGGGAGAATACGCCGTGGACGCTCTGGCGAAGAGAAGACGCAGAAAATCGGAGATTTCCGTGATGGTACCCACGGTGGAGCGCGGATTGCTTCCGGTGGTCTTCTGTTCTATGGCGATGACGGGGCTCAGGCCGCTGATGCTCTCCACGGACGGCTTCTCGAGTATCCCCATAAAGTGCCGGGCGTAGGGGGAAAGGGTGTTCATATAGCGGCGGCGGCCCTCGGCGCAGATGGTGTCGAAGGCGAGAGAGGACTTGCCGCTCCCGCTTATCCCGGTGATTACCACGAACTTGCCCCTCGGAATGTCGACATCGGCATTCTTGAGATTGTGGGCGCGGGCCCCGCGTACTTCTATGAATGATTCTTTATCCATAAGAACCCGCGAATTTACGAAATTATTGTATCTTTGGCCCGGTTTTAAGGATGCTTGTTTCTTATGTGGGTTTGGTTTTCGGTATGCTCCGCCGTCCTGCTCGGCTTCTATGACGTAGCCAAGAAGCAGGCTCTCAAGAGCAACGGTGTCCTCTGGATACTTCTCTGCGCCACGGGCCTGTCGGCGCTCTTTCTCTGTCCGTTCCTCTCGTCCGGCCCTCTGGAGGACCACCTGAGCCTCATGCTGAAGGCCGTGCTGGTCTGCTCGTCGTGGGTTTCGGGCCTGATTGCCCTGAAGATGCTCCCGCTCACCACGGCCAGCACCATCAAGGCTTCGCGCCCTATGTTCGTGGTGATATTCTCCATCATACTCTTCGGGGAGAGGCTGAGTCCGCTGCAATGGGCCGGGGTCGTGCTTGTGATGGCCGCGCTTCTGCTGCTGTCGCGTTCCAGCCGCAGGGAGGGCATTGACTTCTCCTCCGACAAGGGGGTCGCGTGGATGGTGGTCTCCGTACTCACCGGAGCGGCCAGCGCGCTCTACGACAAGCACATACTCTCCCACCTGCAGCCTATGTTCGTGCAGAGCTGGTCCAATGTCTATATCACGCTGCTGCTCGCCCTGCTGATGCTGGGCAGGTACCTCAAGGACAGGGGCGGCTTCGAGCGCCTGCGTCCGGACTGGAAGCTGCTGCTGATAGCCGTTCTGATTACCATCTCGGACGCGCTGTATTTCTACGCCGTCAAGGAGGAGGGGGCGCTGCTGTCGGTCATCTCGATGATACGGCGCAGTTCCGTGGTTATAACCTTCCTCTTCGGAGCGGTCGTGTTCAGGGAGAACCACATCAGGGACAAGGCGATAGACCTCGTGATACTGCTCGGCGGCATCGCGCTGCTGCTCTTCGCCTCGGCGTAGGGTCCGTTTCTCTCGGAATCACTATATTTGCACTATGAAACGCATCATCATATTCCCGCTTCTTCTCTGCCTCTGCGCCGGAGCGGGGGCTCAGTCAGGCAATTTCACTCTCGGCAAATGGACCGAGATACACAGTTCGATACTCAAGGAACTCTCCAAGTCATATGTGGATTCGCTCCCGGTCGATAAAATCGAGCGCAGAGGAGTGGACGCGATGCTCGCGGGACTCGACCCGTACACCGTCTATATCCCCGAAGAGGAGAACGAGAACCTCCAGATGATGATACACAAGACCTACGGCGGAGTCGGGGCGGTAATCTACAAGCCGGAGAAGTCCGGCAACGTAATCATCAACGAACCGTATGCCGGGTCTCCCGCAGCGAAGAGCGGGCTGGTCTGCGGCGACGAGATTATGG
>CAVGPE010000102.1:0-8079 GCA_963631065.1 Ruminococcus bicirculans (ex Wegman et al. 2014) | reverse complement strand
GGCAGACAGTGGTCGGGCTCACTTCCCAGGAGTGCAGCGAGAAGATGCGCGGCGACCCCGGCACGACAGTCCGGTTCAAGGTGAAGAAGGTGCGCGGCGGCGAGACGGAAGTCACCGTGCTGAGAGAGAAGATACGCCTGCCGGACATCGAGTTCGCAGGGATGATAGGCGACAATGTCGGATATATCTCCCAGACAGGATTCGCCGACGGAGTGGGCAGGGAGATGCGTGAGGCCGTCATCTCGCTCAAGAAGCAGGGGATGCAGACTCTCGTGCTGGACCTCAGGGGCAACGGCGGCGGACTGATGAACGAAGCTGCGGAGATCGTCTCCATCTTCGTGCCGCGCGGCTCGCTGGTAGTGACGGCCAAAGGCAAGGAGAAGGACTCCAATTATACGCTCAGGACGCGCCGTGAGCCGGTGGACACCAAGATGCCGCTGATAGTGCTGGTGGATTCCGGTTCGGCATCGTCATCCGAAATCGTGGCCGGGGCGCTCCAGGATATGGACAGGGCCACCATAATGGGGCAGCGCACCTTCGGCAAGGGCCTGGTACAGAGCATCAAATCGCTGCCTTACGGCGGAGAGCTCAAGGTCACCACGGCCAAATACTACACCCCTTCCGGACGCTGCGTGCAGGCGCTCGACTACAGCCACAGGCGCGAGGACGGGAGCGTGAGCGAGATACCGGATTCGCTCACACGGGAATTCCGCACGGCGCACGGCCGCATAGTCAGGGACGGGGGCGGCATCACGCCGGACGTCACCCTCAAGGAGAAGGAATACAGCCGTCTGACATATTCGCTTGCGGCCTACGGAGTGCTGGAGCAGTACGCGCTCGAATATGTGCGCGGACATGTCAGCATCCCCGCCGTGGAGGATTTCCACCTGACGGATGGCGACTACGAGGAGTTCATCAAGTTCGCTTCCACCAAGGAGTTTGACTACCGCTCCACGGCCAAGACCTATTTCGACAGGGTGAAGGAGGAGCTGGGCAAGGACGGACTCACCGAGGCCCTCGCGCCGCAGATAGAGGCTCTGGACAAGGCTCTCGATATGGAGAAGGCCGAATTCCTCAGGCTCAAGAAAGACGAGATTGTCCCGTTCATCGAAGAGGAGATAGTGGTGCGCTACTACTTTCAGGAAGCCGGAGTCAAGCTCCGCCTGCGCTACGACGACGCGCTCAAGGAGGCCCTCGCAAGCGAGCGTATCAGGCAATACTGATGACTTTCTGCACGGAACTCATAGTACTCAACACGACCAGGCTCGGAGAGAAGAGTCTGGTCGTGCATTGTCTTACTCCGGGGACGGGACGGCGCAGCTTCATCGTCTCCGTCCCCTCCGGAGGGAGGGGGATGGCCCTGTTTCTGCCGCTCAATCTGCTTGAGGCCGAGATTGTCGAGAATCCCCGCTCCGACCTGTGGCGGGCGAGGAAGTTCACTTCCGTCAGCCCCCTCAACGGGATACGCTCCAGCGCGCTGAAGAATTCTATGACCCTCTTTATGAGCGAGGTCCTGTACCGCACGGTCAGGGACGGGGCGATGGAGGAGGGGCTGTTCGACTGGTGCCGCCGCTCGATATTGACTCTGGACGCGCTGGAGAGCGACTTCAGCAACTTCCACCTGCGCTTCCTGCTGGAGTTTGCCGTGGCCCTGGGGTTCTCGCCCACTCTGAGCGACCTCGCGCCTTTCGCCGGAGAGCATCTCTCCGATGTCAGCGCCCTGCTGACATCCGACTTCGGGGAGGCTATGCTCCTGCCCCTCAACGGGGCTTCCCGCAACGAAATCGCCGAAATCCTCCTTCAATACATCGGCTTCCACGCCGAATGCCGCCTCAACATCCGCTCCCTCGCCGTCCTTAGGGAACTATACCGATAAAGGCAAAAAAAGAGGATGACCTCAAAGTCTTTCGACTTGTCGGTCATCCCCGTAGAGTTTCCAAGGCGCGATGTGCGTCAAGGCATAGGGCTGAGGCCCTCCCAGCGGACATCCCAGTTGCCATCCTTAGGGAAGCCCGGGTTCGGCTCGTCGCAGCCGTCCCATCCCGCGCACATCATCCCGACCGCCAGCAGCAGTCCTCCGTTGCCCGGAAGATACATCCTGAGCCGCTCGGTGCGGTAGTTGTTGCCGCTCGGCAGCAGCAGGTCGCTGCGGTTGTCCATCGTCGCGGCCCTCAGAGCTATGTCGGTACGGTGCAGACGGGTGGCGTTCATCATCAGAGCCGGATAGTTCCAGCTCCAGCTGCCTCCCTTCCATCCCCAGTTCTCCGCGGCGCGCTCGACCGTCTTCTGCATATTCTCCTCGTTGAAGAGACGGCACGCAGGCAGCATACCGTAAGCGAGCAGATTCTCGGAGGAAGTCGCCCTTATGTAGAACGGATCCCTTCCGTCAGACTGAGCCGGCTTGCCGCTCGACTTCGGTCTGATGCCGTTGAAATATCCGCCCGCAGGAGCTGCCGGCCCCGGGTCTTCTCCCGGAGTCATCGTGGCGAAATCCGGGATTCCCGGACCCTTCCGGGCCGGAAGGTAGATGCCGTCCGGACTGGTGTCGAGCGGAGCGAGTTTCGCAAGGATATCATCCCACTGCGCAACCCTTTCCCGTCCGAGCCTCTCGCGCCACTCCTGAGCCACCTTCAGCCCGAAGTGCCAGTAGGACATCTCGAAGGCCGGATTGACGGTGCTGCGCTCATTGTAGGATTCGTTGGCGGCGCAGGCCCCCTCGATGATGTAGCTGTCCGTGGACTTGTCGTAGCTTACGAACGCGCCCATAAACTCGGCGGACTGCTGCACCATATCATAGTACTTCTCAAGGACTTTACGGTCTCCGGTCGCGCGGTATATGAGTTCAGCCATATAGATGGGATGCGGCTGCTGCCAGATGATGAACGAACCCACATCGGACGGGGCTTCCATCCCCGAAGGGTCGGTCATCTTCATCCATCTCACGCCGGGGAATCCCTGACGGGCGGCGATTTCACGCGCCTGAGGCATCACCCCGAGATACCAGTCGAGCTGCTTCGCGAGGAGTTCCGGCTTGTTCCAGGTGGCATAATGGAAACTGTGCCACATCACCATTTCGAGGTGGAATTTGCCGAACCAGCTGTTGTAAGTCATTCCGGTCTCCGCCGGAGGGAAGTTCTGCGCCTCCTGCACCCTTATAAGGTACTGGGACAGAACGACTCTCTTCTCAAGAAGCGGGGCCCTCTCGTCCAGACAGTGCGAAAAGTCTATGACTCCCGTCGTCTTCCAGTAGCCGTTCCAGAGCTTACGGGCAGCCTTGCGGGCGGACTCGAAATTCAGGGCGGCCTCCGCTCCCGGAGCCTCCTGCAGGAACTCGGCGCAGAAGCTCCACTCCCCGCCTTCAGGGCTGAGGGAGAAGCTGTTGGCACCGGTCCTCGCGAGGGACGCTTTCCCGTCCCAGCCCAGCCTGACATAATAGACGCTCTCGTCCACCGTCCTCTTGAGGACGGCGTCGGAGGCACTCTGAGATATGATTTCCGTGCTGTGGCGAGTGTCGGCGTTCCAGTCGGAGGCGTCGTCGCTGTGGACTCCGGTAGGATAAGGGAAGCGTATCACTATCGGAAGAGCCTTCTGCGAAGAGACGCTAGCGGCGAATATGTCGTGCCCCTCATCCGCGCTTACGGTGCGGACTGAGACCGGAGTGCCGTTCCACTTGAAGTCGGAGCGGAGTTCCCCGTTCCACATATCGAGGGTCTGGGACACTTCACCGACCTCCTCCGGCTTCATAGAGGCGAAGCCTATGTTGCCGAGGTGCATCCTGTGCGGATTGGAGCGGACCCATTCCGCCGCTTCCCTGCCGCGTTCGGAGAGGCTGCCTGTCTGCACCGCATAGACCCCGTGAGGATGTCCCGGAAGAGGATGGTTCTCAAGCGATTCGGCCTGCCGATACCCTTCCGTGTCCGGGAACGAGTGCCAGCCCCATTCGCTGTAAGTGCCGAGCGAGAGGCCGTCCTTATAGTACTCCGGGAAGGTCTGGAGACCCGTGGCGTCGAGAGTTATGGTGAACTCTCCATTGCCAAGATTCAGGGAGTGCAGAGGATTGACCTCCGTGACGTGAGGATTGTTGCGCGTGACAAGCGCCTGCCTGTCAATCTTCTCCTCGCATCCGTACAGAAGCAGCGCAGACGCCAGGGCCGCAAGAGCGGGAATATTCAGTATTTTCTTCATAAAAAATCAGGTAATCTTCTGTATGTATCCCGGCATACCGTCCCTCCGGGAGAGGGGTTCGAGCCTCCGCCCGGGCCTATCGGGTCTCGACGAGGGGGCAGGGCAGCCGCGTGAGGCGGGGTTCGCCCGCCATAGTCTGCGGGTTCGTACCCGGCACGCCCTGAGGCACCTCCTCGCCCAGCAGGGCGAAAAGTTCCTGCCAATAGAGAGGAATCTCCCCGTCAGCGCCGCGCCAGTTCATCGGGGACTCGCTGAAAAGATGCCCCCCGTCCGGGGTAATGTATGAATTATAGACCAGCTCGCTGCAATACATCGCCCCGTTGTCCGGCAGGAAATGCACGTCGTAGGGCTGCCCGAGGAACTTCTTGGCATTCTCCACGAAGCGGGCGGCCTGCTCCGCACTCACGTCCGGCCTCATAATCTCGAACTCCGGCAGGCTTCCGTCCCGGAGCGTGAAGTCCGAGAGGAAAGTGTCCAGCGGATGGCGGTCCACGCCGTGCTTTATCGTCGCGTCGATAATCCAGGCCGAGTCACCCTGAACTTCCAGAATCGCCACATGTATCAGCATCTTGTCCGCTCCGGCGGAAGTCGAGGCCGCAATCGCGCCCGACATCGAGCCGGCATTGAGGTCATAATCCGAAGGGATGGCCACAAACACCAGATCCCCGCTGCGGACCGAGTCCTGCGCGGCAGGATTGCAGGACAGCGCCAGAAGGAACGCCGCCGTCAGAATAATGAATAAGCGTCTCATTTACCGTATTTTTCCACAGCCTCATAATAGGTGTCGAGGCTTCCTATGTCGAAACGCCCGCCGTCAGCAGGCCAGGCGTATATATCCGTATGCTCCACCATATAGTGCGCGAGATTGCCGGGGGCGTCCCGCCCGCAGCCGTTCTCGACCGAGTGCCGCACGAGATCCAGGTCCTTGCGGAGATAGATGTAGAACGGAGGCACGGCCCAATGGCTCTTGGGTTCGCGGGGCTTCTCCTCCATATTCAGCACCCGCATATCGGAGTCCAGCACCACCACGCCGGTGCGCTGAAGCTTCTCTATGCTCGGCTGCTCGTGGCAGATGATGCAGGAAGCGTCCTTCTCGCGGGCATAGTCCACGAATCCCCCGAATGAGAACTCCAGAATATTGTCCGCCGCCACCACCAGCATATCGTCGTCGATTGACAGGGTCTCCATCGCCATCAGCAGATCGCACACCGCCCCGAGCCGCGTATCGTTATTCTCCGTGCCGTCGTCCACTATGGTTATGGGCTTGCTATAATTCAGCCCCATCCTCCATCCCTCGAATATCGGAGCGAAGCGGTGGTTGGTGATGATGATATGTTCATCTATCCCGGGGATGCGGTCGATATCGTCCAGCATTCTTCCGAGAATCGTGCCGTCCCCTATCTTGAGCAGGGGTTTCGGGAAATTTTTCGTCAGCTCCCCGAGCCTTGTCGCATAGCCCGCGGCCAGAACTATATTCTTCATACGAATCTCGCTCCGTCGTCCGATTTGCAGAAATACGCCTTGAAGGTGTCGCGGTACTGCGGGAACTGGGAGAGGTATTTCTCCCTTATCTCGCGCTCGACGCTCTCCTTCCGGGAAGGGTCCACCAGCGCGATGCAGGCCCCCTTGAAGCCCGCGCCGGAGAATCTGCCTCCGTAGATCCCGTCCGTGGTGAGCATCGCGTTGTAGATGGCGGTCAGTTCCGGGCTGCCGCACTCGTAGTTGTGGATGGAGCTTTCGCAGCTCGCCTTCGAGAGGCTGCCGAACCACTCCAGATTGCCCGTCTCCCAGGCCGTCACACCCTCGCGGACGCGCCTGTGCTCGCCGAAGAAATGCTCGGCCCGGCGCACAAAGCGCGGCGGCATCTCGTCGCGGTGGCGCTTGAACATGCTCTCGCTCACATCCCTCAGGTATGTGCGGTTCTGATCCCGGAGAGGGATATTCTCATACGCCTGCACTATCCAGGCCGCCGTCCGGCACTCGGCCACGCGGAGATTGTAGTCGCTCGACACCAGGCTCCGCGAGAGTCCGCTGAAGAATATGCCCAGCTCGAACTCCGGCATATCCGGATGTCTCGGGATGAGCCGGTATTCGTTGTCCTCACAGTCCAGCATCAGCAGATGGTCCTTTCGGCCCAGCGCGATGCAGGCCTGGTCAAGGAGGCCGTTGTTGAGCCCTATGTACTCGCGCTCCGCCTCGGAGGCTATCTTCGCCACCTCGAAAGGTTCCAGAATGATGCCGTTGGCCTGCGCAAACGCCATCACATAGGCTATCAGCACCGCCGCGCTGCTGCTCAGCCCTCCCACCGGGATGCTGCCCTTCAAGCGGCCCGTGATGCCCCGGGAGAGCCGGAAGCGCTTCTGCAGGGCGAACTTAGCGCCACGCGCATAGTCCCCCCAGTCGCCCCGCCGCACCGAAGCCGCCGAAGCTATGTCAAACTCCGTATGCCCGGTGAATGTCTCGCTGTCGAGCGACACCGTGCTGTCCTCCCGGACATCGAACCACAGGTCCACGCCACTGTCGATGGCGAAGCCCGTCACCAGACCGTGCTGATGATCCACGTGCGCCCCCAGCGGGCACACCCTGTACGGGCTGAAAATATGATATTGACTGTTATGCATTTGTCGTCGGCAAACCTCAGATTTGCAGAGCGGGTCTCTGCGCCAAGGTATGCACCGGCAAAAGTAGTGATTTTATGCCGATAATAAAAGTTTGACAAATCCCGCTGTGCTGCCAACATCCATCCCCGTCGTCCCTAAAACCCGCCGTTCAGGAACGCCCTCGCCTGAACATAGCTCGGCTCGTAGTACGCACCGGTGTTGTAGTTGTCAATCGTATCGCAGACCGGCGAGCCATAGACAGCCCGTATGGCCGATACAAGGTCGTCTTCGGTGTCCAACAGTTGGACAATCCTGGCATACACCTTACCCATCTGCGTCGCCGACGGGTACTTGTCGGTGAACCTTGAATCGACCTTGGTCACATCTATGTCGCCACACGACATCCGGTAATGTTCTATCCATTCGCTTTCGACTTGCTCCGGATTGAGACAGTGGCTCGTCCGGGCAACCGACAGTTCGTGCAGCAGCCCTTCGCCGCCGAGACATTCCACGACATAGCGATTGTGCCGGTGCAGCCGGCGCGCCACCCTCTCTATCATATAGCAGACGAAATATAAATCGTCGAAGGAAATCTGCTCCTCAGGGAAGTACTTGTTGCTCATAGTTGATAGTAAGTTTTAAATTTCAGAGAACGGAGGGCACGGTCCGTACAAAAGAGTATCTGGTGTGTACTCGTACACACTTACGATGTGCGGATTCCGTTTAGAAACAGCCCATCGCTGCGCTTGGCGTTCGAGACGGATGCAGTAAAATCCAAAACCAAAGTCCTTGTTGTAGCCGACAACTCGGACTTCAGGATTTCTTACCACGGTATTGCTTCCGTGGTAGACGGCAATCGGTGTCGCATCTATCATAACACTTTGTCATATCTCACATTATCCTGACAGGTCTATGCCTTGGGCATCCCTCGCCCACGGATATTCGAATCAAATATAGGTAAATTTCACTATAGTTTGTAAGCCTCCGATTAAGGACGTCTTGTTTTATTGTGATTCGTTTTTTTGCGGCTTGAGCCAAATTTGCCCAACTTTTCAAAGTTGGCGCAAGTCGGGCTGACTTCGACAAAGTTGATTTTACTCTGATTTCTTCCGCCACTCATCCGGCAGAAGTTTACGCAGGGCTTTGCGGTCATCCCCGCAGGCCGTCATCCGGAGCAGGGCATCCTCCATCCAGGTGCGAGGGTCAACTCCCAACGCCTTGCAACTGTCACTTAGATGGAGTCAGGATGGATGAATACCAAATTCCCCTCCACGTTTACGGCGTTGAAAACCTC
>CAVGPE010000101.1:0-23980 GCA_963631065.1 Ruminococcus bicirculans (ex Wegman et al. 2014) | reverse complement strand
GCGGAGCTTGCGGCGGTGGCGCAGTTGTCGGGCAAATGATATTTTAACACGTAACGATAAAAATGGTATGACTGTAAAAGAGTTGATTAAAGAGCTGAAAGGCTACGACAAGAACGCGGAGGTGTATTTTGTCAAGGATTGGGGGCGGATCGACGAGCAGGGAGTTCTGACGGAGATAGCACCCCTCAGGAGTGTGTCCGAGCAGATAGAGATTGTTGACACAGGTCTGGGCTTCGACGACATCCACGAAGTGCTGCTTGAATTCGATATGGAGGGCTGAATTATGGGATACAGGACATTGGATTTAACTAAGCGGGCGAGCAGGCTCACGGAGACGATAGGGGTGACGGGCAAGGGACTCTGCGCGGCGGGCAATAAGTTCGTATTTCATTCCACGAAGCTTATGAAGTCGATTGCCCCCGGCAGATACCACATCACTGGCAGGGACGGGGCTTTCTGGCTCACGGACATCAGATACAACGAGAAATGACAATCAAGGAAATGGCCGCCCAATAATGATTGACGATGAAAAGGACAGGATGCATATACCAGGAGATCCAGCGTAACACGGGGCGCGGCTCCGGCGAGTTCAGCTCGGTACATTACGTCAGGGGGTGTGGACGCGTCACGGGAGGAAGGCTCAGGTGGGCCGGGGAGATAATGTACTGCTACAAGCGGTACCGGTTCCGGAGTACCAACCTGACGAACGTCCAGTCCTGGCTTGAGATGATGTCGGAGCGTCTTTCAGACTAAACGGCTGCGGCCTGCCACGCAGTCGGGGAGACATATAAGCCCGGTGTTGGACATTGATTAAAGATTTTTGCACTATGGTCACATTTATCATCATTATCTCTCTTCTGCTGGTGGCCGCCGTCACCGTGACGCTGCTGCTCTCGCTCCTCCTCAGAGGGGAGGGCGAGGACTGCTGCGAAGGCTGCGAGATGCGCTCCGCAGAGAGATGCAGGCACTGCGTGTACAACAGACACAACGGGGAATGACACGGGAGGATATGGAGATTATACGCCTTGAGAAGAGCGAGGCTCTATCCGCCGACCGCGCCATAGTCGAGCGTGAGGAGCTCGCGGCCAAGTGGGATCACTTTATGGATTTGGCGAACCAGCACCCAAAAGACAGTATGGCCTTCTCGTACTACATAGGGGTGGCCGACGCGCTCAGGTGCATTCTTGACGTATTCAGACACGCGCGGAATCTGTAATTTACAATACAAACAAACGAAAAGAAGAATGGAGGTTGCAAATAATTTTCCGGCTTTTTCTCTCCGTCCGGGGGACGGGGTCACTTATGAGGGCAAGCCCGCCGTGTTCGTGAGAGTGACGGCGAACGGACGCGCGGCGATCATAGACACAGCCGCGCCCGGGAAGAGTCCGCGCTATATGTCGGTGCTGCTGTCTGACCTTAAAACCCCGCAGAGATGAACGACTACCGCATAAAGGCCGAGGATGTATATGCCGCCACCGAGGGCGGCAAATCCGTCATACTGCACTACTATCCGCAGAGCTCCGTGGGGTTCAGCGGTCGCCGCAACTTCTCCATCAGAGGGAGCGATGACCGCAAGCCGTCCTGCACCGTCTTCCAGAAGGACGGGGTCTTGTATCTTCAGGACAAGGGCGGCGGCGACACCAAGGCATACACCGCCATTTCCCTCGTGATGCGCGAGGAGCGGCTGAACTTCCCGCAGGCACTGGAGTGGATTGCGGGCAAGTTCGCCCCCGACCTGCTCGCCGACCGCTCCCGCCCTCTCCCCGGAGAGCCGAAGCCGGGGATGGAGAAGATGCCTCCGCAGACGGAGATAACGGTGGAGCGCCGTCCGGGAGGGAAGTTCACCGCCTCCGAACTCCAGATGCTGGGGTATAAGATAACGCAGGAGATATGCGACTCGTTCCGTCTCGTGCCTCTGGTCTCCTTCACCACGCGGGCCAACGCCAAGGGGGACAGCTGGAGGATAATCGCCAACGACACCTATCCTATCTACTATTACGACTACGGCAAGTTCGGGAAGATATACACGCCGCTCGGTGAAACGCGCTTCCTCTGGGTGGGCGAGAAGCCCTCCGACCTCATCCTCGGCGAGAGCGACTTCCTGAAGATGTACGACAAGGCGGCCAAGAGTCCCGCCGACAACCCGTTCCTCATCCCCGCCGACCCCGACGAGGAGGATTCCGTGGAGCAGGACTTGAGCTGGAAGGAACTCATCATCTGCTCCGGCCCGTCGGACGCTCTCAATGTCCGGAGGGCGGGCTATCACGTCTGCTGGCTCAACAGCGAGACCGCCGACCTGAGCCTCGGCCAGTTCAACACCCTCAAGAAGGTGGCCAAGAAGATATACATCCTCTATGACATCGACGACACGGGCCGGGAGCGTATGCAGAAGATAGCTCTCGACTTTCTCGACATCAACATCATCAGCCTGCCGGCCGACCTCCCGACCTTCCGGACGCGCCGGGGCAAGCCGTGTAAGGACGCGAAGGACTTTTTCGTTCACTACCGCAAGCCGGCCATAGGCGATGTGGACAGGATATTCGAGAATATGCTGCGTCTGAGCGTGGGGTTGAAGTTCTGGACGGAGACGCTCGACAAGCGCAACAGCGTGGCCTACGATGTCAACAATATCCAGATGTACGCCTTCCTTCAGGCGATGGGCTACTATACCATCGACGACCCGGGGCGCGGGTTCGCGTTCTGCCACGTCTGCGATAACCGGGTGGAGATTATCCCGAAGGACGAGATCAAGCCCCGCTGTATGGGCGCACTGCGCAGCTATCTGGAGCAGCACCCGTTCTACTTCCGGCAGGCGCTCATCAACAGGATGTTCCGCAGCCAGCAGATATCCGCCGACTCTTTCGGCAACCTGAAGCGCATCAGCCCGAACTTCGACGCGTTCACGCCTGATGCGGACTACTTCTTCTTCCGCAACTGCATCGTCCGCGTGACCAAGGACGGCATAGAGCAGATAAAGGCATCGGACTGCCCGTATATGACCTTCCAGGACAAGATAATCGATCACGACTTCCGGACGGAGGAGCCGTTCTTTGCCGTGGAGCGCACTCCTCAGTACGCCCGCCTGCTCTCCGAGCTTTCCGCGCTCACACCCCGCACCCCCAAGTATATAGATAAGAAGAAGGAAATTGACGCAGTGAAGGAGACGGCCCGCTGGACTCTGGACATACTCCGTCCGGACTTCGACTGGCTCAAGTTCGTCTACAACACGGGGCGCGTCTACTGGCAGGAGGAGGAGAGGGGCTACACCCTCACGGACGAGCAGGTGGCCGAGCAGGATTTGAACTTCATCGCAAAGGTGGCGGCCCTCGGCTATATGCTGAGCAAGCACAAGGACGCGGCGCGTCCTTACGGCATATACGCGATGGAGACGGAGATGGGAGATGACGGCGAACACCGAGGAGGCACGGGCAAGAGCATATTGCTCGGCTCGGTCGAGAAGCTCCGGAGGCAGGTGTACATCGACGGGCGGGCCATCAAGTCCGACAAGATGGACTTTATCCTCCAGCAGGTGCGCCCGAACCATACGGACACCATCTATATCGATGACCTGAACGCCAAGGTCGACCTGCACTTCTTTATGAACTGGATAACGGGCAAGATGGAGATCAACGCCAAGTATGCCGACAAGGTCACGATGGACTATGCAAGCAGCCCGAAGGTGAGCTTCTCCAGCAACCACGCGATTACCGGCTTCGACGGTTCCCTGAAGCGCCGCACCTGGTTCGCCGCTTTCAGCAACTACTACCACTCCGAAGACGAGGCCAAGGGGCTGACCCACCGCTCGCCGGATATGGAGTTCCGCCGCACTCTCATTCAGGATTACGGCCCGGAGGATATGAACCGCTTCTACAACTTTATGCTCGGCTGCGTGGTGGTCTGGAAGCGCTTCCGCGAGAGGATACAGCCGTCGATGCGGTCTATCGAGCAGCGCAACCTCAAGAAGGCGATGACGCAGGAGTTCCTGAACTGGGCCGAGGACTATTTCACCGACGACCGGCTCAACCGCCTTGTGGAGACGGCCTCCGTGTTCGCCGACTACAGGCAGACGCTGCCTAAGGTGATAGCCGAGAATATGAAGCCGACCTCGTTCAAACGCCGTCTCCAACTCTTCTGCCAATACCGCGACTGGGTCTTCAACCCTCAGTCTCTGATGCTGACCAAGTCCGAACGCGACCGCTGCGACATACGCCGCAAGGTCAAAGGCCAGGACCGCTACTATTTCTACATCGACACCGCGAAGAGCGAAGACCTCCCCGCCGGGGTCATCTTCGAAGCCTTCGACCGCTCCGTGGGGGAAGGGGGTGACGGCCCGACTCCGGAGCTCGTGCCTGAAACAGACAAGGCTCCGTTCTGATGGCTGAACCGGTTCAGGGAGATGTCCGTATATGGATGGGCGGCAAGTCGTGGGCGGTCTGGTACTACGACGCTCCGCCTGAGGGGATGCGGCCCGCCACTTCCCGCGACCTCTATCCGGGGAGGGCCGTACTCTACAAGGTGCGGACGGGCCCTTATGAGGGAAAGTGGGCCTCCGACTTCGTAAGGCCATCCACAAGGGCGGCTCTCGCTGAGAGAATCAGGACTGGAGAGGAAATTCTTGTAAAATGATGAAGGGTTCTATGGCCGGGAAGGAGACCCGACCCGCAGCCTCCGGAGAGATCCGGGGGCTTTTTTCATTGCGTCAAAGATGACTTTTTACACTCGACACAAAAATTAGTGGAAAAATGCTTGACGCTTTGACGCGCCTTTGTAACGAAATGAAAGATAATAAGTTAGCAGCGTCAATTTTTTCAACTATGGTTTGACGCGGCGAAGATTCGGCCTTTCAGAGGCAAAAACCTTGTGAAAATTTTGACGCGCTTAATATTCAATGAGTTACGGCACTTTCTGGCTTTGGCAGCGTCAATCTGTCCCGGCGGAAGTCTGACGCGGATAATATGATGATTATTAATAAGTTGCGCGGGCTGCGTCAAAGCGTCAAAATTTTTCACAATCCTTTCAGCCGTCGCGTCAAAATTGTTATCTTTGTGCTGCGGGTGTATGGCAATTATCGAGATTGTTATGTACGACTGCACCTTTGTCGCCAAGAGCTCTCTGCTCGCCGACTACCTCCGTTACATCTTCCCTCCGGAGACCGGAGGCGGCCCGCTGAAGGTCACAACCACGCGCCCTACCGGGGCGCTGATGGTGGCTCTCGCCGAGCCGTCCGCTTTTCCTTTCGAGTCTTCAGCCGAGCATCAGGTATCCGTCGAGCTTCCCTGGCACCGCAACGCCACCTCCTCCATCCACGACCGTTGGATATCCTTCAGCAAGGGGGCGATGGCCCGGATAAACCTTGCGCTTGAGGCGGAGTTTGACTTGGAGTTCGCGGGATACTACCGGCGCGGCGAACAGCTGGGGATAAGGAAGATGGATATCATCGACGCGTTCATACTCACGCGGGGTCTGGCCGCCGGGTCGTATGACGCGCTGCACAAGAGGGTGTACCGACGGGAGCAGCGCTCTCAGGAGCGCATCCGCGCCCGTCTGCTGCGCAAGGCATACTACATCAATGAGACCATAGACTATAAAGGACTGGAGAAATGAAGCATCTTGTAAAGAAAATCATCTACAGGCACGCCGGCAGCACGGGCGACTGGTATGACTTCGGTATGGTCGCCGGCTCCGGCACTCTGACCGCCGAGACCTCCTCCGACCGGAACGGGGCGGTGGTGAAATACAGCCTCGATGCCGTGATACCGAGAAGGCAGTGGGCCGGGGACTGTTCCATCGATGTGGGACTCACCCTCATCGTCTCACTTGAGGACGGACTTCAGGCGCGCATCGGCACGCGGGAGCGCCCGGCACGGCTGAGCCTGACGGACTCCGACAATATCCGATTGCAAGTGTCCTGGGAGGACATTCCGTAGGCTGTCCTTTCACACAAAGGGCCGTTCGCCATATTTGCACTATGGTGAACAGAATAAGTAATATCCAGCTCGCCCTCGACCTAAGGAGGGGGCTTTGGCTCATTGATGCGCCCGAGGCGCTGCTTCCTTTAGCGGAAGCCTTTCTCTCCCGCTCCACCGCAGCACGCGGGGAGCATCCGGCGTTCGCAGCGGATGCGTACAGACTCTCCGATGACGGAGTGCCGGTCGCGTCCGGAGAGGGGAAACAGGAGAAAACGGTGGCGGTGATACCCATCCACGGGCCGCTGACCAAGTATGACACCTGCGGCACCTACGGCACTACGACCGTGGCCGCAGAGATGCTTGAACTGCTTGAAGACGAGTCCGTGGCCGGGTTCGTCCTCGACATAGACTCCGGCGGAGGCTGCTCCAACGCCATCCATCCGCTCGTAGAGGTTATAAGGAAGGCGCAGAATGCCGGGAAGCCGGTCATCGTCCACGCGGATGCCTGCTTTTCGGCGGCCTACTGGATAGCCTCCCAGTGCGACTCCATATATCTCGACAACCCGCTTTCATCCTGCGGATCCATCGGGGCGTACGCCCAGCTGCTCGATGACAGCACCGACGGGGAAGGCAGGAGGATAGTCACCGTCTATGCTCCCGAATCCTCCGACAAGAACATCGCGTACCGTGAGGCGCTTGAAGGCAAGCCGCAGAAGCTGGAAGCCGAACTCTCCGCTCTGGTGAAGGAGTTCCACAGTGCGGTGAAGGCCGGAAGGCCGAAGCTGGACGCTACGGCGGCGGGGGTTCTTTCCGGAGCTAAGTTCGGGCCGGACGAGGCCCGGAAGCACGGTCTCATCGACGGGACGATGAGTCTGGAGGAGTGCGTCGGTGTGGCGTTCATCCGCAGCGAATACAGATGACAACAACCTTTTCATTTTCTATATCGTTATGTTAAAAAAAACAATCACCGCCGCAGAGCTTGGGAACAGGCTCGGCAACAGCAAGATGACAGGTCTTGTTGCGCGTATGTTCGGCAAGGAGAGATTCTCCGTTGCCGATAATGGTCTGGTAGAGCTCACCGAGGACGAGGAGAAGAAAATTGCCGAAACCTACGGGGACGGCTTCCTCGGCAAGCTCAAGGCCATCGACTTCTCTTCCGCGTCCGAAAACGATGCGGAGACCCTCTTCAACGAGGCCGTGAACTTCAAGGCCGACGAACTCACCAAGTCCAAGGATGACGTGATCGCCCGGCTGCGCTCCGACATTGAGGAACTCTCCCGTCAGCCGGAGCCGGAGCCGAAGGCGCAGACTCCGGCGCAGAAGGCCGGTATCGCAGTGGCGAAGGCCGTGAATATGGCGGCGTCCCACTACAGGCTCGTTGCCGCCGCGCTTGAGTCCGCCAACCCTATGGACTTCTCTCGGCTCTCCGACAGCGGCCTCGACGTGACCGACATCAACGCGGAGTTTGGCAAGGTTATGCCGCCGCGCGTGCGTCTGGACATCTTCAACCGCAACATCTATCTCGGCATTCCTGACGCGGCGCTCTTCACCCGCGAGCAGAGCAACACCGACTACAAGGCCGCCGAATCCCTCATTACCGAGGTGTCTCAGGCGTTCACGCCGGTGTGGACACCGAAGGGCAAGGCTTCCTTCCGCCCGATTGTCATCCCTTACCGCCGCCACAAGATCAACGTGACCTTCAAGCCGGCGGACATCATCAAGAGCTGGCTTACCTACCTCTATGAGCAGGGCAAGACCCCGATGGAGCAGCCGGTGACCCGCTACATCGTGGAGCAGCTCATTATGCCTAAGGTCTCAGACGACGTGACCCGCATAATGCTCGGCAAGGGCAAGTATTCCGAGCCGTCATCAAGTGCCGCCGAAGGCTCAGCCGGTACTTCCGCCGTATCCTCTATGGACGGTATCGAGACCATCCTCGCCGAGGACAAGGCCGCCGAGACCCGCAAGTTCAACCACTATACGGGCGTAAAGAATCCGTTCGACCTCACCGGGCAGGCCCTTCTCGACTATGTGGCCGGGTACGCGAAGGCCATCAGCAAGTACTTCGTGAACAAGCCGCTCATCTACTGCTCAGAGGAGTTCCTCGAGCATTACCAGTCCCAGGATTTCGCCGTGAACGGCAAGTACACCGGGCAGAGCGTCGGCAACAGCATCCGCTTCAGCGGGTTCAGCTTCCAGCCGATGAAGTGTATGTACGGCTCGCCTATCCTCTTCGCGACTCCGAAGGCCAACCTCACGATGCTCGTGGACTATGCCTCCGCCGGCAACTGCGTGAACAAGATTGAGGAGCACCACTACGATGTGGACATCATCGGCGAGTACTCACTGAGTGTCGGCTTCAAGATTGCGGATGCCGTGTTCGCCGCCGTTCCTGACGGCTACACCCCGTCCACTTCGGTAATCGGCAACAGCCCGGCTTCCGATGACACCGACTGGGAGACCGGGGCGAAGGCAGCCGAGACCGCGTCAGACGGCGAAGCCGGAGCATAATGAACTCTAAATCGTACAGACTATGACAAAGTATGTAAAAGTGTCAGTGCCGAAAAACTCCGACGGGGCCGGCGCTGCGACAATCAAGAACCCGACGGTCATCCTGGTGGATGTGTCCGACATCAAGTCGGAACCGACCCGCGAGGTGGGGAACACCGAACTCACGGGCGACCTCACGCTGAATGAGGGCGGGAAGGCGGTAGGTATCTACGCCACGCCTTCCAGCATCAGCGTCACTGAGGAGTCCAACGGGGAGGTCGATGCGCGGAGCTGCATCAAGGGCGTGGAATACTCCCACCCGGGTGACAGCGTGGCCATCGCGAACCACGCGGAGGCTTTTATGAATGTGGGCGTGGTAGCGCTTGTGACCGAGTGTGACGGAAGCTCCGACGGGCGTGTCCGTATGGTCGGGAGCAAGTGCAATCCTCTGTACCTCACGCCGGAGTACACCAACTCCAGCGAGGGAACGTCCCGCAAGTTTGTCTGGAAGCAGAATCAGGGCGACAAGTTCGTGGTAGGTACCTACAGCGGCGCTATCCCGACCCTCGCCGATGACGCTTCCTCAGAAGCCGGAGCATAATGGCCAAGGGCAAGACCGGCAACGCGAAGTCAGTGGCGGAGGTCTCCTCCGTCACTGAGACTTCCGTTACTGCACCCTCCGCCGCAGCTGCGGTGGCCGTGCGTTCCGTGGTCGTTCTCGTCTTCCCGGGTACGACCGACGATATGCGGCGCGTCTGGTCAAAGTTCTGCTCCGAAGACCTTCACTTCAGGGAACTCCCGTCTGATGAGAAGCTCATCGACACGCTCGCCGAGGTGGTGGCCGACAACAGCGTGGCCGCTGACTTCGTTCTCGTGCCGTCCAATCTCATACCGGTCCGTCCGGTGAGTTGGGAGGAGCTGTCAATCCCGACCGAGGACATATCCGGCGCGGGTGCCACGCTGTGGGGCAGGACTCCGGTGCGTTTCGACAAGGATGTGCTGGCTGAACTCCTTCCGAACCTTCAGGAGACGGCTTCGGGGGACGAGACCGTCAGGGCGTATCACGACAGGGCTCTCCCGGGACTCCGCCATCAGGTGGGTCACGGCTTCGGCAACTACTACACCAAGGTGCTGAGAGCCGACCCGTGCCGGCATACGCTGCTTGAAGCTTTCGTCAGGAAGCACTTCGTCTATTCCTCCGAGGCCGGCTGGCCGGTCGTGAGGGAGATGCTATACGAAACGGTTCTCGCCGGATGACGGAGATCGATCTGTGGCTTAGAACGGGAGCCGAAGTCGCGGAAGGGCTTCGGCTCCTTTCGGTATATAGGCCGAATCCTTGTCTTGAGAAACTCGTGCGGGCCGCTCCGGACAGATACCGAGACCTGCTCATCCGGACTCTCGCGGGTATCGACCGCCGGAGCGTAGCGGAGACCGTGAGCTCTTCCGGGAAGTTCCGCCGTGACTGGCCGTTTCTCTCCGACCCGGGCTGCCCGATTGAGCTGAAGATACTGGCCACGGACAAGGTTACGGCGTGGCGCGGGTTCGTCTCCGCGCACGCCGCCCTCTTCGATGCTTCCACTCCGGAGGAATGTCTGGAAGCCGCAAAAAAGTGCGTTAAATTTTACTGTCAAAATCGGAAAATCTATTCCGAATTTGCTTACTATCAAGAACATAAAACCATCCTCGGCAAACATCCGATATTCGAGGAGACGCGCCGTCTCCAGAAGCTGCGCTCCAGCGGGATATTCACCCTTATCGGGAAGGAGAAGAATCTTAGGGACTGCGTCTGGAGACTCCGGAGAAACATTGCCGCCGGCGACCGCCCGGATTTGGAGGAGAGCCGGGAGCAGCTGCTTGAGTCAAGGGAGCGCGAGCTCAGTGAGGTTCAGAGGATGATACAGGATTACCGCGATGCCAATGGAAATAAATGAGATGCTTCCCGCTGTGGGGAAGAAGGGATTTACCGATGAGAAGGGGCGGCTCGTAATCAACGCCGAGACGATAGAACTGCTCCAGGGATTCGGCGCGCTGTACTGGTCAACCGATGACATAGCCGCATATTTTGAGGTGACGGATATGGCCTGGTGGCGGGCGGAGGTGTCCAGCCCTCTGTCCGCCGTCCACCGGGCGATAAAGAGCGGCGAACTCGAACAGCGGGCGCGGGTGGAACTCGGCATACTGAAGGGCGCTCTCGCCGGGGAGGAGGACGATGTGGCCACATACCGCAATATGATGCGGGACAAGTCTTTCGCCCTGAGCAAGCTCGACCTCTTCGGCGGGGCTTCCGACCGCTCGACCTGGCAGAAGATTCAGGACTACATCGCCGGCGGCTCGCAGGGGCGGCTCTCGAAAAAGGAGGAGCGGTATATCGACCTGCTCAATCTCATCTTCAGTCTGGACAGGGCGCACGGCAAAAGAAACACCATCAAGTTCCTGACCTCCGAGACTTTCGGATACTCCTACTCTCAGGCCGTGAATCTCTATTCCGAAGCTCTGGAGATGTTCTACTGCAACCGTAACGTCTCCCGTCAGGCCCTCAGGGAGAAGACAGCCGATATGCTCGACACCCTCTATCAGGCCGCCGTGGCTGCGGCCAAAAGCACTTCCGACTATATGGCCGCCGCAGAGATACTGTCCAAGCGGGTGAAACTCCTGAAACTCGATGAGGCCGAAACTCCGAAACTCGACCCCAAGATATACGAACGCCGTCCGGTGGTGCTTTCACTTGAACCGGAGGATATCGGTCTTGCCACAGCCGACCGCCGCAAGCTCGGCGAACTGATAGACAGGATGCCCGTGCCTGACAGCGAGAAGAGGCGGCTTGAGATGGATGCGGGGATAGTGGATATGGACATAGCGAAGATACTGAGGGATGAGTCACAGGAAACAGATCAGCACTAAGAAGTGCGGCGCGGTGGCCTCCGTGCTGTATATGAACAAGTTCCTCCAGATACAGAAGCTCGTGTCGGCCAAGAACTTCTACGGGGAGCTGGGGCGCGGCTCGTCCAAGACCACCGACTGCCTCACGGAGAGGATGCTGGGTGTGATGCTTGATATGCCGGGAGCTCCGTGCGCCTGGGTGAGCGACACCTTCACCAACCTCACAAACAATGTCATCCCGACAGTGCTGGAGTCGCTTGAGCGCAAGGGCTACCGCGAGGGGGTGCATTATGTGGTGGAGAAAGCCCCGCCGGAGTTCAACCTCGCGGAGACCGCCGACCTCCCGGAGTGGCTTCGAGACCACTTCTGGAAGCCCCGCAATGTGATAGTGTCCTACAAGCGCACCATCATCTTCTATACCGGGATGAACCTCACCTTTGGAAGCCTCGACCGCCCGTCCACCCTCGCGGGGCGGAGCTATGTGCATATCTTCGGGGACGAGGCTAAATACTTTAAGGAGTCCAAGATTGCCAACCTGCTCAAGGCGGTGCGCGGGTATCCTGAGTATTCAGGCTCCGTGTTCTATCGTGGAGTCACTTTCACCTCCGACGTAGCCAACCCCTCCAACATCGGGGAGTACGACTGGATGTCCAAGGCGGCTGCGAATGTCAATGTCGAGGCCGTGCTTCTCGTGATGAGGGCCGGTCTCGTGTATCACGAGTCGATGCGCGAATACCTCGCGGCCAAGAACGGCTGGGTCGCTACCGGGAGCGAGCGCGATCTGCTCAAGGCGCAGTCCACCCTTAAAGTTGCTAACCAGTGGCGGCGGAGGTGGATCGCCCTGAGGCGGCGCGATGATTGCCGAACATTCTACCTGCGCGCCTCCAGCTTCGTGAATGCCGATATCCTCACGCCTGAATGGTTCTCCGATGCGCTCACGGGATGTGCGCCCGACCTCAATACGGCCATTCTCTCGATGCGTGCCTCCCTATCTTCAGGAGACAGGTTCTATGCCTCGCTCACCGAGGACAACTTCTACTACGACGGCATCGACGAGGAGGAGTACGACGGACTCGGTCTCCGTGAGGTGGAGGACTGCCGCGTGCTGCGGTATCTGGACCGGGACGCGCCGCTCCGCCTCGGGGTGGACTTCGGCAATATGTGTTCGATGGTCGTAGGGCAGGAGGGCGCGTCAGGCGGGCGCAAGGCCCTGCGCGCCCTGAAGTTCCTCTACACCCTGCCTCCGGAATATGTGCAGGATCTCGGCGAGAAGTTCGTAAGATACTTCGCCCCGATGCGGTGCCGCATCGTCTATCTCTACCACGACCGCGCCGGCAACCAGTACCGCAAGGTCGGGCGCGACGCGGCTTCTGAGCTCAAGCGGGCGATAGAGGTGGACGGCAAGACGGGGCGGCGCACCGGCTGGACGGTGCAGCTGATGAGCACGGGGCAGGGTACGATATATCAGGAGGAGGAGTATAAGTTTATGCTCAAGCTGCTCGACGGGTCGAACCCGCGCCTGCCCCGCATCCTGATAGACTACTACGCCTGCAAGCCGCTGCGGCTCTCGCTCCAGAACGCCCGCGTGAAGATGAAGGACAAGGCCGTTCTCAAGGACAAGTCTTCGGAGAGGCTTCCCGCCGAGGAGCTTCCTACTCGCTCGACCAACCCGTCAGACGCGTTCAAGTACTTCGCGATGTCACGGGAGTACCGCGAACTCGCACGGGATAGGGCGCAGGGCGGCGCGGGCAACCTCGACCCGATTATCAAGTGAGTGTGCGTCAATCATATATCACCTTCCGGAGCGGTGCAAGTGCGCCGCGAAAAGAGGGCGGCCCGGCCTCGACTCCGTCGCAAATGTGCGTTTTCCGGGGGAATCCGGCGGCAATCTCCCCAAAATCACCGCATTACGGGGGAATTATTCCTGATGTGGCCCGCATCTCCGCCCGCAGCGCCCCTTTCTGCTGCCATTCCGGCATCTCGCAGCCGCCGTCCGCAGTACCAGGGCGATAGTCCTTTCACGCGCTGCGGAGAGCCGTATTTTTGTATCGTGAAGCTATATGATGCCATCAGTGAGATGCGGCGGATCTCCCGCGACAACGGGAGCTTCTCGTTTTCGTTTATGTCGTACAACTCCAGTGAGGGTACGAGCGGGGGGATAGTGTATGTCTCCTCCGCCCGGCTGCTGGGGCGCGAGGACAGGAAGTTCAACCGCAACGCAGAGGAGATGGAACGCTATGTCAATCTGGCTACGGGCGAGGCTCGGCGCTTCTGGCATCCGCTTCTGATGACCTTCAATAATGAAAAGATAGAGATATGAAGACAGAACAGATTGGCGGCCACTCCTTCGCGGCGCATCTCGATGACGGGCGCGTCTATACCCTGAGCAACAGGGGCGGGGACGATTTCGCCCTTGCCCTTTTCCGCTACTCCCAAGGGGACTGGGACAACCTCCCGGCCAACGTCGGAGGTACTCTGGTTGTGCCGTGGGGGCCTGAAAACTCCCTCCCGACGATGCTGCGCGACATCCTCGACACCAACAACCTCGCCCCGGGCGTACTTGACAGGCAGCGCGGGCTTATCATAGGGCAGGGGCTGCACCTTTACCGGACAGTCCATTCGGGCGGCGAGATAATCCGCGAATGGGTTTCGGACAGCGAGGTCGAGGAATGGCTTGAGAGTTGGGACGCGGCGGGATTCGTGAAGGCCGCTCTCACCGAATACCTGCATCTCAACGGCTACTTCTGGTCTGTATCCTTCGAGCGGGGCAGCCGCATCGGGCTTCAGCCGAGAATCGCACGGCTGGACTGCCTTCCGGCCACGCACACCAGATTCGAGTGGCCGGAGTCCCGTGACCCGAAAGACCTGAAGTACATCATCTTCGGGGACTTCGAACATCAGTGCCTCGGCGGCATACGGCGCTACCCCGTATTCAACCCGTCCGCCCCGGCGAAGTACGCCGTGTCCGCCGGCTTCAGCCGGACATACAGTTTCGGGCGGAGGTTCTACAGTATGCCGCAGTATTGGGGGACGCTGCGGTGGATTATCAGGGGTTCCGAAGTCCCGACCATCTTCAAGTATGTGACCGACAACGGACTCAACCTCGCCTATCACATCCACTCCCCGCAGGCATACTGGGACAGGAAGCGGGAAGATTTAAGGAACATCCACCCGGACTGGAACGACTCCAGGGTGGAGACGGAGATAAGCGACCTGACGCAGAGGTTTCTCACGAACCTCACCGACGTGCTTTCCGGCAAGGAGAATGCCGGCAAGTTCTTTCACACGGTGGACTTCACCGACGACACGGGGAAGCCGGCCACCTGGGCCATCGACCCGATAGACCAGAAGATAAAGGACTTTGTGGAATCGCAGCTCAAGATAGCAGAGGCATCGTCTTCGGCCATTACATCCGGCATGGGCCTGCACCCCGCGCTGAGCAACCTCATTATCAACGGCAAACTGGCATCCGGTTCCGAACTGCTCTATGCCTATAAGCTCTTCTTGAGCTCTGACACCGAGATTCCGGAGTCCACGGTACTCGCACCGCTCAACAGGGCCATCGCCTTCAACTTCCCGGGCAAGGGGATACGCGCCGGCTTCTACCACCGCACCGTCCATACGGAGGAGGCGACTTCCACTTCCGACAGAATGAAAAATCAATAGAAGGGTATGCTTTTCAACAGGGACAACAACGGCAGCGCCGAGATACAGGCCGTCACGGGGACATTCTCGGCTTCAAGCGACTACAGCGTAATCTCTCCGGAGGTGGATGACGCGGAGAGGGCGGTAAGGCACTGCGTGGGGGACGCGGTGGTGGACGAGGCGGCCTCCGACTATCAGGCCGGGATTGACAATCCTCTGGTGGCGAAGGTGCAGCTTCCCGTGGCCGCGCTCGCGATGCTGCGGCTCTCGCGTCTGACGCTGGTGAGCCACGACACTCGCGGCGGCAAGGTGCGCACGGACGGCGACGAGCAGATTCCGTATGCCTGGATGGTGGACCGCGACGAGAGGGCGCAGCAGGAGAGGTACTACAGGGCGATGGACGCGCTATACCAATACCTTGCCGAGAGCGACAACGAGAACTTCCTGACCTTCCGTGCCGCACGGGGAGAATCCTCCATAATCCGGACACTGGATGAGTTCGAGCGGGTCTATCCGATAGACGGCTCGTACTATGTGTTCTATATGCTCCAGAACCTCATCATCGAGGAGCAGCCCCGCGTGCGCAATCTCATAGGAGAGGACAGGTGGAGCCATATCACGGACGATGACAACTGGGAGCTGCTCGCCCTATGCCGCCGCTATCTGGTACTCAGCGCCGTGGTCACGGCGGTGGAGAGGTGGTCGCTGGCCGCTTTCCCGCTTGAGGTCGCGAGGCGTTTCGCTCCGAGCTATCAGGGAAGCAGGGCGAACAGTGCGGCCACTGAGGAGGAGATGGACAACTACATAGGCAAGCTCCGCCGCCATATACTTGAGGCGGAAAGCCGGATTGCATCGCTTCTGGCCGGGGGCGCGAACCCGTGGGCGGATTACGACACTATGCCGAGGAGTGACCGGGCGGATAAATTCTTCAGCGCGCAATGACGGAACTCCGCATAGAGGGCAGAGACCGTCCCGTACTCATCCCCTCCTGCTGGGACGAGATGAGTCCGAAGCAGGTGCGCCATATCTTCCGGCTGTATCACAGATGCGTCCGGGACGGGCTTTCTCCTCTTGAGTTTAATATCCGCGCTCTATACTATCTTCTTGATATCAAGATTACCGGCGACAAGTGCGACCCGGAGCTGGCCGAGCGGGTCTATCTGCTCACGGAGCAGTGTACGGGCTTTCTGCTCGACGATTCCGGAGGAGTCCCCCGGCTCTCTTTCGATTCGGTGGCGAACCCTATGCCGTCGGCTGGGCTGCGGCGCGGCCCGGGGGAGCTGTGCCAGGGACTTACCTTCGGGGAGTTCCGCCACGCGGCTATGGCGGTCAGGTCATTCTCCGCAGACAAAAATCCCGGGAGTCTCGACGAGTGCGTGGCCATACTTTACCGGCTTCCTTTCGGTCGCCGGAACAGGACAGGCCGCCGGTGTCCTCCTCCGGGCGGATTCCTCTTCAGCCTCGACCTATGGCTTACGCGGCGTATGCCCCGGTGGCGGAAGCACCTCGCCCTCGCGTGGTTCTGCAATGTGCTGACTTATCTTCAGACAGGCACGCTCATCATCGACGGGGAGGAGGTGGAGATGCGGCAGCTGTTCTCGTCAGGCGGCTCCTCCTCTTCCGGCCCGGCCTGCGGGTGGAACGACCTGCTCGTCCAGCTCGCCAAGGATGGCACGATAGGGAACATCGACGCGGTGGATGCCGAGCCGCTGATGTCCATATTCCAGATAATGTGGTCTAATTACAAAGAGTTCAAACGATATGAAGCGTCTACAAAAACTGGCAAACGCCACTGAATATTTCTACGATTTCAGCCTTCCCGATGTGGCCTGCTCCGTGGTGGTGGATCAGGAGAATGCCGTCAGCACCCTCGCCACGGCCACGGGAGACCGCCTGCTCATCAGCCTTCCGGAGGAGAGCGAGAGCGGGCGGACGACCGACGACTGGGCAAGTCGGATTTCGGTCGCGATGTTCGCAATAGCCCGCATCAACGGGCCGGCCCGCACGCCGCAGAAGGCCAGGGACACCTATTCGCGCCTGCTCGGCATAGCGCAGGCGGCGGTCTCCAAGCTCTCGGGCGATATCACCGGCGGCAGATGCGGCGCGGTTTCCGGTCTCATCCTCACGGGGGTCAATGTCGTTCCGGAGTATTCCGTATTCGGAGGGTGGAGCGGCTATTCGATAGAACTCACTCTCGACTGATGGGGGCGCGGGAGAGGTTCATACGGAGCGTGCTGACGGAAGAGGGCGGCATCCTGCTGCGCACTCAGGAGGAGGCGATACGCGGCGGCTACAAGTCCAGAACGGGCCGTCTGCTCAACGGACGCGACATCGCCGTGACCGACAAGCGGCTGACTCTTACACACCCCATATATGAGCGCTTCCTCGACATCAGCCATCGCCGCAAGAAGCGCCTGCGCATCCATAACCGTTTCGTCTTCGCCGTGTTCTCGGCCATCGTCGGCAAGCTTGCGGCGGGTTATAGGGAAGAGGCGCGGGATGAGATTCGGAACGCCGTCTGACTTTACAGGATTTCCGGCATTCCTTGTCCTTTATAACTGCTTCCGGGCAGTTATTTTTGTATTATGGCAAAGAGAATCACAGAGGAAGACCTTAGGGTGAGCATCACCGTCGGGGGTAGCGCGTCCGGGGACCTGGACAAACTCGGTAAGAAGGCGGCCCTGAACCGCAAGACTATGGCCGAACTCCGCAAGGAATCCCGTCTGCTCCAAATCCAGCTGGACAAGGCAGTGCCGGGTACTGACGACTGGAAGAGGCTGAGTTCCGAACTCAAGGCGGCAAAAGACAGAATGAGGGAACTCCGGGAGGAGTCTAACGCTACCGGGGGCGTGTTGTCAAAACTCAAGAGCGCGAAAGCCGGGGCTGTGGCTCTGGGTGCTGCGGCGGTCGGAGCTGCTAAAACCGTGGTTTCCGGTCTGGCCGGCGCATTCAATATGATTGCTGACTTCGAGCAGGCTAATGCCAATCTCGCAACCGTTCTGGGCAAGAACGTGAAGGAGATAGGAGACCTCACGGACTCCGCTATGTCCCTGGGGCGCACCACCGAATATACCGCTTCGCAGGTCACGCTCCTCCAGACGGAGCTGGCGAAGCTGGGCTTCGACGAGTCGCAGATAATGTCAATGCAGGAGCCGATACTGCATTTTGCCACGGCCATCGGGGCGGAACTCCCGGAGGCGGCATCCCTCGCGGGAGCGACGCTCCGTATGTTTAATCTCAAGTCCTCGGACACCGAGAACGCGCTGGCCTCAATGGTAGTCGCCGCCGACAAGAGCGCCCTCGGCTTTGAATACTTCAACGAAGCCCTATCCACGGTCGGGCCGGTCGCGAACGCATTCGGATTTACCCTACAGGATACCTCTGCGCTGCTGGGTACGCTCGCCAACTCGGGGTTCGACGCATCAAGCGCGGCCACGGCCACCAGAAACATCCTCCTGAACCTCGCCGACTCGTCCGGCGCGCTCGCTCAGAAACTCGGCAAGCCGGTACGGACATTCTCCGACCTTATGGAGGGGCTCAAGTCTCTCAATGAGCAGGGGGTAGACCTGAATACGACCCTCGAACTGACAGATAAGCGCTCGGTCGCCGCTTTCAACGCCTTCCTCTCCGGCGCGGACAGCGCGATGGAGCTGCGCAACTCTCTGGATGATGTGGACGGAGAGCTTGAGCGTATCGCCGACGAGCGGCTCAATACCGTGCAGGGTTCCATCAAGCTTCTCCAGAGTGCGTGGGAAGGCTTCATACTTCAGATGTCAGGCAGCAAGGGAGTTATCAAGGGAGTGATAGATTTCCTCACAAAAGCCATCACCAAGATAACGGAGCTGCTCTTCCCGGGCGCACGGATTTCCGCAAAGGCCGACGAGTATGCGGCAACCTTCAAGTCCGAGTACAAGATGAGCGGCGGTGACGCTGCGGAGGCGAAGATGTCCGAAATGGTGGGCAAGGCGGAGGAGGAACTGGCATCGGCACAGAGAGAGCTTGATAATCATAACAGCCGCGCCAACCGGAAAGCAGTCAAGGCGTTGGAGGATAATCTTCAAGCCATACAGAAGGCTGCCGCGACAGTCCGGGCCTCCATTGCGAGCGATGAGATGGAGGCATCCGGCGCGGTTGCCGCCAGCACGGGAGGACAGGCATCCGCGACCGGGAGAGGGAAAGAGTCCGAGGCCGGGAAGTCCAAGACGAAATGGTCGCTGAATCAGGACGAGAGCTACCTTGCGGCCAAAAGCCAGCTCGCGAAGCAGTATGCCGAGGGGGACATAGCGACGCAGACTGAGTACGATGAGAAAATGTACCAGCTGGAAACATCATCCCTCACCGCCCGGCTCGCTCTGGGCAAAGAGAAGGGTGCGGACAGGGTCGCCATCGAGACACAGCTTCAGGAAAAGATAATAGCGCACAAGAAAAAGGCGGAATCTGCCGCGCAGAATCTGGAAGCTCTCAGCATTGAGGCGATGGAGGAAGGCACGGCCAAGCGGCTTGCCGAGGAAGACCTGCGCTACCGGCGGGAGCAAGAGAAATATCGGGGCAATGCCGAGGCACTCGAAGCCGTCGAGAAGAAACACCGCAGCAACATTCTCCAGATATCCATAGAAGCCGAGCAGGAGCAGCTGAAACTCCTACAACAGGAGTCGCAGCGCGAGAAGGTCGAAATAGAGAACCGCTATCTGGAGCGGCTCGCGAAAGTGAAGGCCGGGAGTCAGGAGGAGGCCGACATCAGAAAGGAAATGGCGAAAGAACTCGCCGCGACCGACCTCAAATACCTCGAATCCTCCAGGAAGCTGCTCGAATCCCTGATATCCACCGGGCAACTCGCCGGTATGGCCATACCGGAAGACAAAATGAAGGAGTTCAAGGCTCAACTTCAGGAGGTAATAAAGCAGATTCTGGGCATTCAGGGGACGCTCTCCAAAGCGGACGGAGGCATCTTCGACGGCACGGGCAAGGGCGACCTCTTCGGCGTGAGTCAGGCGCAGTGGTCGCAGCTGTTCGCGAATCTCAAAGCCGGCAAACTGTCGGCGGACGACCTGGCCAATTCCGTCGCGGCCATAGGCAGCGCGGCGCAGAGCGGCTTCGACATAGCGTCTCAGGCCATCGAGATGGTCAACGCCAAGGAGGACGCGGCGGCGAAGGCGTACCGCAAGGACAATGAGGAGAAGCAGAAGGCGCTTGAAAAGCGGCTGGACGCGGGGCTGATGACTCAGGCGCAGTACGATGCGGAGATTACCCGTCTTCAGGAGGAGCAGGATCAATACGACGAGGAACTCTCCCTCAGGCAGGCGGAGCGACAGAAACGCTTCAATCTGGTACAGGCCATCATCAACACGGCCCTCGGCGTGACCAAGACCCTCGCTGATTGGGGCATCCCGGCGGGTATAGCCCCGGCGGCCATTATGGCGGCTATGGGTGCGGCGCAGGTAGCCCTCATCGCGGCCACTCCGGTCACATCTGGCTACGCAGAGGGAGGGTATGTCACCGTGAGCCGCCAGCAGGACGGGCGCAAGTTCTCGGCCAAGCTCTCCCCGGACAGGCGCGGATTCGTCACTTCCCCGACTATGCTTGTGGGGGAGGAGGGCGGCGAGTATGTTATACCGTCCGAGGGGTTGAAGAATCCTTCCGTGCGTTCTATGGTCGGGATGATAGAGGCGGCGCGGGTCGCAGGCCGCCTCTCCTCCCTCAAGCTCGCTGCGGTCAACCCGTCAGCGGCCATCGGCTATGCGTCCGGCGGATACACATCCCCGTCCCCGAAGGGCGGTGGAGTCAGCGCAAGTCAGGAGGTGGACGGCAGCGGCGCAGTCACGCAGCAGCTGCTGCGCAAGCTGCTGGACAGGCTTGACACCCCGATAAGCGCGGAGGTGTCGATGCTCGGGCCGAAGGGCATAGTGTCCGCGACGGAGAAGTACAACAGACAGCGTAACAGAGGCAGAAGATGACGGAGATAATGACTTCCACCGGGGTGTTCCTGGACTTGAGTCCGGACACTGAGTTTGAGGTGGCGATAGAGAACCCGATGCTTGCCGACGGGCGCATCGCGGAGCCGTGGTCTACGGATATCAGCTTTGCCCCCACGGCAAAGAACAGGCGGGTTTTCGGCTGGATCGACGCGCTACTTCTCGAACCCTCCGTCCGGGAGATAGGCGCTACCATCATCGTACACGGCATCAACCTATGGGCCGGGACTCTGGTCTATGACGGCATCTCCGACGGCAAGGCCAACTACACCTTCACCTCGCGGGACTATTCCTCCGAGTGGTCGAAGAAGTTGTACCAGCTGCCCTTCCTTGGCGACAAGGAATACGGCGTGGACTATATGCGCGACGTGCTTGCCGGTACGGTGGACGGGGTAAAGGCCCCGCTGGTTGTGAACAGGGCGCTCGTGGCGAAAGTCGCTTTTGACGGGGATCTGAACTGGAACACCAACCGCAAGTACCGCAACGCCTTTGACTGCGACGAACCTGCCGACGGGTTCATCCCCGCCGTTACCGTATCGAAGATTCTTTCTCAGGCCCTGGGGGATAAACTTTTGGTCAGCGATAGCCTCAAGGGACTCTTTGACTGCCTCGCGGTGTTCGGCACGATGTGGAGTGTCTATCTTCCGTTCACAAAATCGGGGACATACTCGCTCAATATCTTCGACGGCTTCCCGGATGTGGGACTGAGCGACTTCATCGAGGATATATGCCGATTGAGCTGTTCTGCTGTATACAGCTACCGGGGGCGGCTGTATGTTATAGGGTTTGAGGAAACCGCCGTGTCTCCGGATATCGCCGTGTGGGATGACAAGGTGTCGGATGAGTTCGAGGTTTCCACAACAGACAAACAGGGGTATTCGCTTTCATTGGGGGAATCTTCCGGCACAAGTCTGGCCGGAACGGACAAGGCAGAATATCAGGCATCCAATCTCTCGGCGGTCAAGGACTATTCCGTGGACGGGGAATACCGGTCAATCGCGCACACCCGTTCCGGGGATGTCTATTCGTCCGAGGACATCACCGCTTACATAGGTTCGATTGCCTTAAAGAAAAAAGTCGAGCGGCTGATAGACAGGCTCGGCAGTCGTGGTGCTTACGAGACTGAAGGCGATGACTTATACGACTCCAAGGTGAGCCTGAAGCCGGCGGTATGCGCTCCGATAAGGTTCTCCAGCGATATTATCAGCACGGAAGTTCCCAGTTATGAGGGGATGGCCCCGATCATTGACATCCCCGGCATAGAGGACTCCAGACCGACCTCCGCCTACATCGCGCTTCTCGGCCACGGGCAGCAGGCCACGGACAACGGTTATATAATGACGATGGACGGCGAGACTTTCGGAGAGGGCTACGGCGAAGATGTGGATCTCGGCTACAGCCTGAAGCCCGAGTGGCTCTTTGAACACTATCACAAGGCGTTCGCCGGGTGGCTCGCGAAAGACCGCAGCACAGTCCGGGTGGATGTCGACCTCTCCGTCTACGAACTCGCCGCGCTCAAGATATGGACAAAGGTCTCCATCTACGGACGGCTGTACATCATCTCGCAGATGTCCGTCCGGATGACGGCCAAGGTCGGCAGCACGCTGACCGTGAGCTGCGAGCTCATATCATTCTGAGCGCTCCGCGCTGTCCTTTCAGATAGGGGCATCGGCGTTAATTTTGAGATATGAATTTCAGTGAAGTCATATCAGGGGTCATCTTCGCCGCCGACGCTCCGGACATCACCGTCACGGCCTCGTCATCGGCGGACATCAATATCAAGGTGGCCTGCTCCGGCACGGAGTGGCCGCTGACGATAACTCCGTACAGCGTCTCCGGAGGATATTCCGCCGTCATACGGACAAAGGAGATTCTCTCCTCCCTGATTGAGCCTCGCGGTATCGATACGGAGGATGGGGCCGCCCCCGAAGTCACCATCACGGCGAACAACGGCGACGAGGAGGAGATATCGATGAGCTTCCAGGTGCTGTACGGTTCGGCAGCCGGTAAGGCACCGTCCTATATGGCCTGGCACTGGCTGACCTGGAGGGAGCAGATATCCAATACTATCGCTGGTGGAAGGGAGATGCTCACATTCATCTCGGGGCTCAACCTGCTCGGCTGGAAGAGCGGCGCGTATTCCGTCAAGGCCAAACTCTACACGGCCTCCGGGAGCGTGACCGTGGAACTTAAATCCGGCCAGATTCAGAAACTCACCGCCTACTACAATGCGGACGCATCCCTCTCCGCCGTAGCCGCCGCTGCGGCCAAGTCCGAGAGCGCGGTACTCGCATATGATATGTCCTTCTCGCTTTCCGGAACCGACTCCGCCGGGAAGGCGGCGACACTGGAATCATATCCCCTCCGGTTTATTGTCGCGGTCGCAGACCCGCGCATCAAGGAGTTCGTATTCACCAACTCCTTCGGTGTGGAGGATAGGGTGATTTCCTGCGGTGCGACCCAGGACTTCCTTAGCGGGAGCAGCTCCACTTTCGTGACCAGAGGGTCGGAGCGGGAGATTACCAACGATGCCAAGGCGCAGTGGGAGGTTCAGTCGGGGCGGATAGCTTCCGGGCGTGCGGCTGAGATGTGGGCGGAGTTCCTGCGCTCGGCCCGGAGATATTATGTCGCTCAGTCCGGCATCCGTCTGATAGTCGTGGATGAGTTCGAGACCGACGTGACGGAAGGGGAGCTCAGCGGCGTATCCTTCAAGTATCATCTCGGAGACCCGTCAGGGGGCGGCTGGTATGAGGACGCAGAATCGATAGGTGAATACGACCCGGTGCAAAAGTATGGGGCTCTGGTGGTCGGAGATCTTCCTGATGCTGCGGATCCGCCGTCCGAAGATCTTTTTTTTTTGAAAACGCGGCTTGACGAGTTCCCTCTCGTCAGCCTCTCCGAAAACTACCTCTTCCTCGTTCAGTCGCCGATATCCTACCATTGGGGCGCGGCATCTCTTGAGTCGCTCAAGAGTTATCTTGAGAGCGTGATACACATCGACATTCCCGACAATGTCGCCTTCTTCATCGCCTTCGACATCAACCGGGAGACGCTCCCGGACGGGAGCTACCGTATGGAGGTGAC
>CAVGPE010000100.1:0-17632 GCA_963631065.1 Ruminococcus bicirculans (ex Wegman et al. 2014) | reverse complement strand
GAGCTGCAGGACGCATACAAGTCCATACTCGAATCGTTCGTACACGCAGGAGCGGCCAACGAGTGCAAGGTCAAGGTACACACCGTACACAGCGAGCACCTCGATGAGAGCAACGCCGGGGAGATTCTCGGCAGGATGGACGGCATACTCGTGGCCCCGGGATTCGGAGAGAGGGGTCTGGAAGGCAAGATAACGGCCTCGAAATATGCCCGCGAACACAATGTGCCGTTCTTCGGCATCTGCCTCGGGATGCAGATGTGCGTGGTGGAGTTCGCACGCGACGTGCTGGGCTACAAGGACGCCGCCTCGGCCGAGGTCAATCCGAAATCCTCCCATCCCGTCATCGACCTTATGGAAGACCAGAAATCCACGACCATCAAGGGCGGCACGATGAGGCTCGGAGCATACGACTGCCAGCTCAAGAAGGGGTCTCTGGTCAACAGGATATACGGCAGCGAACTCATCTCCGAGCGGCACCGTCACCGCTACGAATTCAATTCCGAATTTCTTGAAGCCTTCGAGAACGCCGGCCTCGCCGCGACCGGACGCAACCCGCAGACCGGACTCGTGGAAGTGGTTGAGCTACCGAAGCATCCGTTCTTCATAGGAGTGCAGTTCCATCCGGAATACAAGAGCACGCCGGAGCATCCGCAGCCTATATTCACCGCCTTCGTCAAGGCGGCTATGGACTTCAAGGCCAAGAGGAGCGAATAATCTCCGCTCACTCTCACTCCGCCGCCTTCAGCGGCGTGAGAGTGACAGGCCCCAGAAGCCCGGAATCCTCCACTCCCCATCCGGCAGCCGAGAAGAATCCGTCCTCTCCCCTGCTCTCGCGGGTGCGCGCGGCGATATTGGCATTGTAGAATATTCTCCATACCTCGCCCCGGCGGTCCATATCGGCGATGCGGTTCTCCATCGAACCGGAAACCCTCACGCGGAGTTCTCCGCCGGCGGCGGCCTGCTCCGGAGTCAGAATGACGCTGTAAGGCTTCTTGAACACCGTCCCGAGATACTCGCCGTCAAGCCAGACTGCGGCGCTTTCCCTCACGTCGCCAAGGTCGAGCGACCAGGCTTCCGCCGCCTCTGAAGAGCAGGCGGGAAGAGTCGTCACATATTCGGCGCTTCCGGAGAACACCTCATAGTCATGTCCGTATTTCGTCCAGGAGCCGAGGGTTCTGACGGTCCTGTCCGCAGGGAGCTTCGGCCCGCCGGCGGTGAAGTGCAGCTTCCACGGGCCGCTGACCGCAACAGGCCCGCCTGCGGCGGTGTAGAACTCGTAATTACGCCCGCTGTAACTTCCGGAGAAAGTCTCGAGAATGTAGGATTCGTCCGGAAGAATCTTCATCAGCACCTCCGTGCGTCCGTCCTCTCCGGTGCGCGTCCTGCCGTAGCCGCAGCCGCCCGTCATAGGATTGTAGATGCCCACCGTGCCGCAGACCGCATCCAGCGGCACCCAGGTCTCGACCGTGGCCGAAGTCGGATTCTTGACGAAGTAGTACCTGCCTCCGTCATCCTTGACCCTGCTGATGCACTGCAGGCCGAGGTCATACATAGTCTCGCGGCTGACCCCGGCGAGGTCGAGCATCGCGGAGAGGTCCTCCGAAAGCAGGAAACGGCCCTTGCCGCACTTCGCTTCGCGCACCGCTCCGTCCCCCTCGAACTTGAGGGAGGACTTGAGCTTCTCGAGCTTCGCCCTGCGCGACTCCAGGTCGCAGAGTCCCGGCACATCCGCAGGCAGGGAGTTCTCCACCAGGACGGTAGCGCCCCTGCGGGCCATCCCGACAAGCTTCTCGAAAGTCTCGAGCTGCATCTTGCCGCATTCCGGGATGACGACGGTCCGGTAGACGGTTCCGCCGTCGGTGACGATTTCGCCCCCCTCGACCTTCACATTGTCAAGAAGCATCCTGTCGGTAATGTAGTCCCAAGTATATCCCTTGTCATAAAGGGCTGACGCCGAGGCTCCGATTGAACTCAGGGCCGGAGTGTTCTGGTTCATATGGTAGAGCAGCGGCTCGCGTCCGCGCTCCGACATCAGACCGGTCGCGTCGAAGAAGAGCAGTATGTCATTGTCCGGACGGCCAGCCTGAAGGAAGGACTGACAGCGCGCCACATACTCGTTGAAAGCCCCGAAATCGGCCCAGAAGCTGTTGGTCGGCTGGAAATGCACGGCGGCGTAGAACATCCACCCCGGCCACGGCGCGTCATTCGGCGACATACAGGTGCCGTGGTAGAAGATATGGTTCACGCCTGAGAGAAGATATGTATCGACGGATGTCTTGACATCCCCGAGCGTCGAGCGGAAGTGGTCGTTGAGCCAGGTGGCGGACTCCGAAGAGGTGAGCGGCTTGTCGGTAACGTGCGCGGCGGAAGAAGCCGTCTTCATCCCTATGATGCTGCGTCCCTCGGTCTCCGGTACGTCACTGACGGCATAGACGTCCAGGATGTTGGCCGGAGAGCCGTGGGCCTGATTGCGTATGCCCTTGCCCTGGGCCGCGGCCCAACGCTGCCAGCGCATAGAATAGGTCTCGATAAGCAGCTCCCCTATGGTCTCGCGGTAGTCGAACACCACCCTGTCGCTCCTGTCCTTGTCCGGGCTGAGGCCGAGCAGTTCCGGCATATGTTCCTTGAGGTCATAGCCCCGGCGGGACTTGAACTCGGCGAAGAAGTTCTCCGTCCAGTCGGAATTGCCCACCGCGTCGTCAACCTCGTATGAGTCGTTGAAATAGTAGCGTATCCCGCTCACGTCATAGCCCTCGAAAGCCTCGTCGAACTTCTTGAGATAGCGGTCGATGGCATCCGCGGAGAAATGGTCTATCACGTCGCCCTCCCCTCCTGGGCCGGCCCTTTCCACCATCTTGCCGTGCCATCCGAGGAAGAGCGCGCATACCGTCCAGTCACCCTCCGGAGCCGTCCAGTCGAGAGTCCCGTCGGAATTGACCCTGGACGTGAGGTCTTCGAACTTTCCGTCCGCGCTGTTGGCCGTCACCGCGATCAGAGGCAGGCTCAGCGGATAGCGAACCTGCTCGAACGCGTGCTGCTGGAGGCTGTCGTTGGCCGCCACGGGATATTTCATCGTCTTTATGTCGGCGGGTGTGCCTATGGTGCGCACCATGGGCTTCTCGACATATTCCATCCTGTCAGTGATGCTCTCCCCTCCCTTCAGGGAGAAGGTCCTGTATGCCAGATAACGGCAGGCGTAGTCCGGAGTCACCCACGGGCCGCCGAAAGGCCAGCCGGAGGCATTCGCGAGATCGATTCCGAGGTCGTTGGACTCCGCAGCCTTGAGCGTATAGTCAAACAGGTCCATCCAGTCCTTGGAGAGATAGTCCCTGTATCTGTCTTCGTAGCCCTTCGCGCCATAGATGGTCGTGACTTCCATTCCGCCGAGCCCGGCACGGGAATACTGCCTCATCATCGTGTCGATGTCGGCCTTCCCCACGGCGCTTGCAGGCCACCACCAGCGAGTCCACGGTTTTGTCTGTCTCGTAATCTCCGGCCAGGAGAGTTCTCCCGTCTCCTGCTTTGAGATGGAGGCCCCGCCGGATGAGCAGGCCACCACCATAACGGCCCCCATAACGGAGAGTGCCGCCCTGATATTAGTCATTGTGTCCATAGAAGCGCAATTTAGCAATTTCCCGCCGAACCGCAATGCTCCGCCGGCAGACTTTCAGAAATGTTTTTGCCGCTAAAAAGTTGTATTTTTGCAGGGCCATCGGCAAAGAAAATCCCTTTCCCGAGGAAAGGGATTTAGGGAAAGGGTGACGTAATAAGCTTGTGCGGGAGGGAAAAGTTTCGCAAGTACCTGCACAATGCTTATTTTACAACAAATTTTATTACTTGCGAAACTTGAGTAATGAATTTTACCATACGGGACGCGATGCCGTCGGACGGCGAGTTCATCGCAAGGAATATTCTGGCAGGAATGGGATATGAGGTCTTCGGCGACAGCGCAGCCGAAATCGGACTCGCTTCCGCGAGACTGAGCGTCCGGGACGCGGTCGGCGCCTTCGCCGCGGCCTGCGTCAGGCCCGACACTTTATATTCCTTCGCAAGGACGAGAATCGCCTGCGTGGACGGCAGGGCCGCAGGGTCGCTTACGGCATATCCGGGAGACGACTATCTGGCGCTGCGGGAATATACCTGGGGGCTGCTGGACGCGGAATTAGCGAAATGCTCCTCCTCCGTCCCGGAAGATGAGGGCGACACTGCCCCGATGCAGCCCGAGTGCCTGCCCGGAGAGTTCTACCTCGACAGTCTGGCCGTCCTCCCGGAGTACCGGCGGATGACTTTCGAATATGCCGGGTCGCTCGACCGCACAGGCCACCTGCTGATGTCCGACGGCATAGAGACGGGACGCAGACAGGGATACAGGCGCACAAGTCTCATCGTGGACAAGACCAAACCGCGGCTCATCGCCTACTATTCCGCCCTCGGTTTCCGTCCCGACGGCGAAGTCATATTCTTCGGCCACCTCTATGACCGTATGGTCAGGGAACTGCCGTAAAATGCCGGAAAATTATCGGAAAATTTTGCATCTCTGAAAAAAATCGCATATCTTTGCAGTGTACTATTAAACTAATACACGCAAAATGATAAAAGTAAACAGGCTTGCATTCAGCTACGGTGCCAGTGAAGTCTTGAGAAACATCTCCATAGACTTTGAGCCGGGCAGGATTTACGGGCTTCTCGGAGAGAACGGAGTGGGCAAGACGACTCTGCTGACCCTGCTCTGCGGACTGAAAAAGCCCCGCACCGGCACCATCGACGCCGACGGACACGACCCGTACAGGAGAGATCCGGACTTCCTGTCCTCTCTCTGTTATCTTCCGGACGAAGTCGCTCCGGTCCACGACAAGGCCATACTCTGGGCAAAGAACAGAGGCAGATTCTGGCCGGACTTCTCCATCGGGAAATTCGAGGAGATTATGAACCTGTTCGAGACCGGACTGGACCAGAAGATGAACGCGATGTCTTCCGGACAGCTGAAGAAGACCTATATCTCCTTCGCACTCGCCTGCTCGGCGAAATACCTTCTGATGGACGAGCCGACCAACGGACTCGACATCCCGTCCAAGGCGCAGTTCCGCTCCGCCATCCTCAAATACACGCGCGAGGATGCCACAATCGTGATTTCCACACATCAGGTGAGGGATCTCGAAAACGTGATTGACCCCATCATCATCCTCGACAGGCAGGACGTGCTGCTCAACGCGCCGCTGGAGAGAATCTCGGAGAAGCTTTTCTTCGACTACGGCACGACCCTGCATCTGGACAGCCTCTACTCGGAGCAGCTTCCGGGAGGATTTATCCAGGTCTGCCCCAACACCTCCGGCGAGGACAGCAAGGTCAACATCGAGGCGCTCTTCAACGCCGTCCACAAGAATAAGGAACTCGTAAAAGCACTTTTCAGAAGAGATGAACAGAATATTTGATTTCAACAGGTTCGGCAAGTATTTCCTCTACGACCTGCGCAACGCGGGCAACAGGTTCTGGATTTCCCTGCTCGTCGCCGCTCTGATGCCGGTCATCGCATTTGTCGTCGCGGAGATATTCTCGCTGACCATCAACGGACACTTCGCTTCCGTGCCGGAGATGTGCCGCTATTTCGCCGCCTTCATCGGCATAGAGATAGTGCTTCTCGCGGGTCCCGCCAGGATATACGGAGGCATCACCGACAAGCGCAGCGGCTCGGACTATCTGCTGCTCCCCGCATCCGTATTCGAGAAATGGCTCTCGATGATGGCCGTCTGCCTGCTGGCCCTGCCTGCGCTCCTGCTGGCCATAATGCTCGCGGGTGACGCGCTGATGACCCTGTGCTTCGGCAGACACTACGCCGCATCGTATCTGGCGGCGGACATTTTCCGCTCGTTCAGTATGGACGCGGGCGAAGTCTCGTTCAACCTTTTCGCCGTCGGATACCTCAACTGGGTCGGCAACATACTCGTGTTCACTCTCGGAGCAGTCTGCTTCAGAAAATCCAAGATAGCCAAGACCCTGCTCGCGATACTGCTCGTCAGCATAGTGCTGAGTACCGCGCTGGCGGTAGCCGGAGGCCAGGCTTTCTTCTCTCAGAAGTCGATATTCGATGTTGATGACCCATATGTGGCGGCATCCAGAATCAATCTCGTGTTCAATGTGACATATATCGCGCTCATTACTGTGATGGCTGCCGCGATTTATCTGAGGCTCAAGACCATAAAGCATTAGATATGGAATTTGACAGCAACCGTCCGATATACCTCCAGATTGCGGACAATATCTGCGAGAAGATACTCTCCGGGGAGTTCAAGGCGGCGGATCGCATCCCGTCCGTGCGCGAATGGGGCGCGTCCATAGGGGTCAACCCCAACACCGTGGCCCGTTCCTACGAAGTCCTCTCCTCCAGAGGGGTGATATTCAACCAGCGCGGCATAGGCTATTTCATCGCCGGAGACGCGATAGATGTCATCCGGAACGCGGAACGCAAGAAATTCATAGAGGAGGAGCTCCCCTCCTTCCGCAACCGGGCGGAACTCCTCGGAATCAAACTTAACGAGTATATAAAATGAAACTGAATATCTATACGTTGATTGCAGCCGTCGTGCTGCTGTGTCCGTCCTGCAGGTTCGTCACGATCAAGGACGGATCCCTGTCCTGCGCGGGCGATGTCAAGCGCATCTCCGCCTCCGGCAATTATGTCACAAAATCCTTCGAGACCGGGGATTTCTCCTCAGTACAGGCTTATGGCTGCTGCGACATCAGCTACACCCAGGGAGAGACCGGAGTCTCCGTCCATACTTCCGACAACATAGCCGAGCATCTTGATATCGTCACGAATGCCGACGGCCTGCTGAAAATAGCCCCGAAGGACGGCTACAGTTTCAAAAACGTCAAAAAACTCGACATCCGCCTGAGTTCCCCTACCATTAACGGACTGTATATCAAGGGAGCCGCGGACTTCAAGATAGAGGACGGACTCGTGACCGACCGTCTTGAAGTCTATGTCTCAGGGGCCGGAGACATCAGCATAGATGGTCTGAAGGCCGGGGATGTCCGCATCAACATCAGCGGAGCGGGCGACATCGATATCGACAATCTGGACTGCACTTCGGTGTCCGTGGAAATCAAGGGCGCCGGCGACTGCGAGCTTGAGGGCAGGGCCGACCGTGCGGACATCTCCATCAAGGGAGCCGGAGACGTGGACATATCGGACCTGAGGGCCGCCGATGTCAACACTTCCGTCAAGGGAGCCGGCACCGTCAGGAGGAAATAAGGACTAAACCTTCAATACAGGTCTGTGACGGGCTCGGGCTGCGGCTTTCTCGCCGGCCCTGAGTCCGTCTCTGTCTTCTTCGGGAACGAAAGCCCCGACGAACTTCTCCCAGATACAGTCCACGGCCACATCGCTCGGATGCACGAGATCGCGCCCATAGAAGCGGTAGTCGCGCAGCTCGTCCATAAGTATCTCGTATGCAGGGAAATAGACGGCGTTGTCGCAGCTGCGCATCACCTCCTCGACACCGAGATGCAGGGTCGCTTTGGAGAGGGTGTTGGCGTATGCTCCGCCGGACAGATGCCGTATCGGGGAGACTGTGAGTATGAACTTCTTTTCGGGATGGGCGGAGATGAGGCTTCCGAGCAGTTCCGCGCACTGCCCTGCCGTAAGACGCTCGCGGGAGAACTCCGCCGAAGGACGCTTAAGGCAGTTGGACACGGTCTTGCCGCCGCACTTCCAGACATAGGAAGTGCCGAGGGTGATTATGGCACGGTCGCACGATTTCCAGAACTCCACAGCCTCTTCAAGCCGGGCGTTCGCGTTGTCGAGAAACTCTTCCGCGCCCGCTCTCGCGAATGAGGTATGGTGTTCGAAACTGCATATCAGCCCCGCTCCGGCCCCCATCTCAACGCAGTCCGCCTCCGTGAAGGGAGTGCCGGAGTCGAGACGGCCTACGGCGGAGGCTATCGAGGCCGGGTTATACAGCGTGCCGAAAGGATTGATGCAGACAGGCAGGCCCGCATCCCGCAGATGAGTCCCGATGCTGTCGGAAAAGCAGCTGCCGATAAGCGCTGTCCTGTTCCTGAACCCTATGCCGAATCCCGGACGCGGCACGGCGATTTCCGTAAAAAGTTTCATAACCGCAAAGATACTACGGTTTTGGCATTTTGACTCATCCGCCTCTCGCAATGGAGCCGGGCAGGCAGCGGTCTTCGAAGAAACTACTCTTCCGCCGGTTTGAGCGTCGTATAGACGTTGGTCACGTCCTCATCGTCTTCGAGGAGGCCCGTGAGCTTGTCGAGCGTGGCCCTCTGCTCCGGAGTCACGTCCTTCAGATCCACATTAGGTATCTGCTCGAAACCTCCGGACACGAGTTCGTATCCGTTCTCCTCGATGAACTTCTGTATCTGGCCGTAGGCGCTGTAGTCACCGTAGATGACCACCACCTTGGAGATATTGCCGTCCTTGTCCTCCTCTTCCTGCTCGAAGAGCTCCTCCACGCCGTAGTCGATCATCTCCAGCTCAAGCTCCTCCAGATTCATCCCCTCCTTCTCCCTGATGCGGAAAGTACACTTGTGGTCGAACATAAAGCTCACCGAACCGGATGTCCCCAGAGAACCGCCGCACTTGGTGAAGTAGCTCCGCACATTGGCCACGGTACGGGTGTTGTTGTCGGTCGCCGCCTCCACGAGGTATGCGATGCCGAACGGCCCGTAGCCCTCATAGACCAGCTCCTTGAAGTCTCCCTGCTTGCTCTCCGTCGCCTTCTTGATGGCACGCTCGATGTTCTCCTTAGGCATCTGCTCGGTGCGGGCCTCGGCCATCAGCGCGCGCAGACGCGGATTGCCCGTCACGTCCGGGCCGCCCTGCTTGACGGCGATGGTGATCTCCTTTCCAAGCTTGGTGAAGGTACGGGCCATATGGCCCCACCTCTTCATCTTCCTCTCCTTGCGGAATTCAAACGCTCTTCCCATACTCTCTTATTCGGATACTCTGGCTATGTACTTGTTGATTTCGTAAGACTCGATGGACTGCGGATAGTTCTCCCTGATGGAGTTGTAGCAGGCGAGAGCCCCGGCCTTGTCGCCGAGAGCCTCCCGGCAGAGACCTTCCTTCAGAAGGTAGCCCGCCGCGAAGATGTTGTCCGCTCCTGAGACGGCCGCCCTGAAGCAGCCAGCGGCCTCCTGATATCTTCCGAGTCCGACATAGGCGTCCCCCTCGCAGGCCTTGGCGCGGGAAGCGAGTATAGGTTCGTCGCCCTTGTACTTCTTGAGATAGGACAGCGCTCCCTCATAGTTGCCCAGCTGCAGTTCGCAGATGCCGGCGTAGAGATACACGGCCCTGCCGGCCTTGGAGCCGTAGTCGCTGATGATGTCGGCGAAACCGAGATTGTTGCCGTCACCGTTGAGGGCTATCTCGTATTCCCCGTTGCGGAAGCTCGCCTCCGCCGGGAACGCCTGCTCCTGCGCCTCCTTGCACTGGCGTTGATAGACGAATTTGTGCCATGCGAGGATTCCGAGGAAAATCACCACTACCGCGGCGACCGCGCCCCAGATGGCGCTCTTGTGCGCATTGTAAAACTGTTCTGTCGAGGAAACGGTCTTCTCTATATTTTCCTGACGTACCGCGTCCCTGTCCTTAGCATTTGTGTTAGCCATATTCTGAATTAGTTCGATTATCGGGTTTTCAGCCCGCAAAATTATGAAAAATACTTTAACTTTCAAAGCGGGCGGAAAGGAATAAATCATTACCTTTGTAAGTATATGCCGACTCTGGACAAGACAGTCATCCGGGATTTCCGCAACATCGCCCTGCAGGAAATCGAGTTCTCGCCGAATATCAACTGCATAAGCGGGGGTAACGGGGAGGGCAAGACCAATCTGCTCGACGCGATATGGTATCTGTCTATGACCAAGAGCGCGTTCGCCGCCTCCGACAGGTACAACTTCCGCCACGGGACGGACTCCTTCGCGATATCCGGAGTCTATACTATGGCGGAGGGGCGCAAGTCCCGGTTCAGCGTGCAGGTTCTCTCCGGCGGGGAGAAGCGCCTGCGCCGCGACGACAAGCCGTACGGTCGGGTTTCCGAACATATAGGGGTGCTGCCCATAGTGATGGTGTCCCCCGCCGACATCGCCCTGGTCAGCGAATCCGGAGACGAGAGGAGGCGCTTCGTCAATTCTGTGCTGTCCCAGATGGACAGGGAATATCTCACCTCCCTCCAGCAGTACAACCGTCTGCTGCTGCAGCGCAACCGCCTGCTCAAGGACGGCTTCGCGGACGGGGATCTGCTCGACGCGTTCGACGGGCGGCTGTCCGCACTCGCCGGCCCGGTCTCAGAACGCAGGGCGGAGTTCTGCCGGAGTCTCGTCCCCGTCGTGCGGCACTACTATGAGGAGATTTCCGGAGGCAGGGAAGAAGTCGGCATCGAATACCGCTCCGACCTCCTGGAGGGCAGTCTGGACGACATTCTCAAGGCCCGCAGGGAGAGGGACAGGGCTATGCGTTTCACCACCGCAGGCATACAGAGGGACGACTTCATATTCACGATGAACTCCCACCCGATACGGCGCTGCGGCTCGCAGGGACAGCAGAAATCGTTCATAGTCGCGCTGAAGTTCGCCCAGCACGAGCTGATGCGGGACTCCTGCGGCTGCCGGCCCATGATGCTGCTCGACGACCTCTTCGACAAGCTCGACCCCTCAAGGGTGGGCAACCTGCTCGGAATGGTCTCGGACAGGGATTTCGGGCAGATATTCATCACCGATTCCGACAAGGTCCGCACTCGCGGCATCGTGGATGCCGTCACCTCGGACAGGGTCTATCTCAAGGCGGAGGGAGGCGTCTTCAGCAGAGCCGATGAATAAGAACAGGATAAGCCGCAAGACGGCTCAGCCTCTCGGAGAACTCATACGGCAGTTCCTCAGTTCGCGTCCCCTCAGGGACAGCGTCAGCTCGCATCTTGTGTTCTCGGCCTGGGACAGGGCTTCCGGAGCCGCCCCCTGGACAGTCAGGCGCTTCTTCCGCGACGGCAGGCTCTATATCACCCTGAGTTCCTCCGTTGTGCGCAGCCAGCTCGGATTCCAGAAGGAAGAACTCGTAAGGAAGATTAACTCCCTGCTCGACAAGGACGAACTCTTCCCGAGCGGGAAACAGGGCGGCAGATATGTCAAAGAACTGATACTCAAGTGAGGATGAAAATCGTAATAGACAACAGCATACCTTTTACCGAAGGAGTCTTCGAACCCTACGCCGAAGTGGTTTACCGCAGCGGTCCGCTGATCAGCCGCTCCGACCTCGAAGGAGCCGACGCGCTCATCATACGCACCCGTACCAGATGCGACGAGACCCTTCTGAAAGGCAGCCCCGTCAAAATCATCGCCACCACCACCGTCGGCACGGACAATATCGACATCGACTACTGCCGCCGCAACGGCATCTTCTTCAAGAACGCCAGCGGCTGCAATGCCGGAGCCGTGGCCGACTATGTGTTCTCGGCCCTCTACGGCGCCGCTGCGCGCAAGAGCATCGACCTTGCCGGCGCGACAATAGGCATAATAGGTCTGGGCAGCATAGGGCAGAGAGTGGAGACCATGGGGCGCGGTCTGGGGTTCAGGATACTCCGCCACGACCCGCAAAAGGCGGAGATAGAGTGGTACACCCAGTTCTGCACCCTCGACCATCTTCTCGAGAACTCGGACATAGTGACCCTGCACGTCCCGCTCACCGAAAGCACCAAGGGACTCGCCGGCAGGGACTTCTTCGCCAAGATGAAACCGGGCGCGTTCTTCATCAACACCGCGCAGGGGGACATAGTCGACGAAGGCGCGCTGCTGGAAGCCATCCCGAGGCTCGGCCCAGTGGCCATAGACGCCTGGAGCCACGAACCGTGGATCAACACCGCCCTGATGAACAGTGTCGACATCGCCACTCCGCACATAGCCGGATACTCGCTGCAGGGCAAGCAGATAGGCACTTCGATGGCGGTGAGGTCGGTAGCCAGGTTTCTCGGCATCAACGAACTTTACGAGTTCTTCCCGCAGACCGACATAATGGAATATCAGGCCGTCAAGCTCAACGTATTGGACAAGTCACAGGGCCAGATAGCCGCGATGATACAGTACAACTACCCTATCTTCACGGATGACTTTATGTTCCGGATGAACCCGACCAAGTTCACGGAACTCCGCACCGGGTACAGCTACAGAAGAGAATTTTACCTATAATTAATAACACTGATATGGACAGGAACAAAATTGAAGCTCAGATTGAGCGTTTCCGCAGGGGATTCCCCCGGTTGGACATCGAAGCGGCGGCGACTCCCCTCAGGGGCATAGAGGTTCTCGGGGAGAAGCAGGCCGATGAAGCGGCGGAATACGCCGAAAAGGCGGATGTGGACGGAAAGTGCAAGTTTGTGCCGGCATCCGGAGCCGCGTCGAGGATGTTCAAGGACATCTTCGCCGGGATGGACAATCCCAACGATGCCGTCCTCAGGCTCAATGACAATCTTGAAAAATTCGCGTTCTACAGCCCGGAAGTGTTCGGGAAAGCCCCGTTCGACCCCGTAAAGACCGCACACCGCCTGCTCACCGATGACGGACTCGCCTACGGGAGCAAGCCGAAGGGAGTGCTGAAATTTCACCGCTACGCTGATGAAGTGCGCAGTGCTCTTGCCGAGCATCTGGTTGAAGGGCAAGCATATATGCGCAACTCCGACGGAAGCGTCAATATAGTGGTGACGATTTCGCCGGAACACGAGGGCCTCTTCCGCGAAGCCCTTGCGGACATACAGGAGAAATACGAGAAGCGCTACGGCGTGAAGTACAATGTCCGCTTCACCTATCAGGACAAGAACACCGACACCATAGCCGTGGACCGCGACAACCGCCCGTTCCTCAAGGACGACGGGCAGATGCTGACCCGTCCTGCGGGCCACGGGGCCCTCATCCACAATCTCAACGCCCTCGACGAGGAACTCGTGTCCATCAAGAACATCGACAATGTCTGCGTGGAGAGGATGCAGGCTCTGACATACCGCTGGAAGAAGGTGCTTATGGGAAGGGCGCTGCAGCTTCGCGACACCATACGCGACTACCTCTACACTCTCGACCAGATGACCGAGGTGCGCAGGGAGATGTCCGACCTGGCATTCATCCCGGGCCGCATCATGAATCAGGACGACCCTTTCGCCACTCCTGAATGTCAGGAACTCTGCAACGAGATAGAGACCTTCCTGCACGACACCCTCTGCGTCACCATCCCCGAGCCGAAGGACTGCCGCGACAGGGCCGGGCGGCTCCGCGCCAAGCTCAACCGCCCGATCAGGGTCTGCGGAATGGTGCGCAACGAAGGAGAACCGGGCGGAGGCCCTTTCATCATCCGCGACAAGGACTCTTCCACCTCGCTCCAGATACTCGAAGCGGCCCAGATAGACACGGACGACCCGCGTTCCGCGGAAATCCTGCGCAACTCGACCCACTTCAACCCGGTGGATATCGTCTGCTGCCTCAAGGACTATGAGGGCAGGAGCTTCGACCTCACCGCCTATGTGGACGAGGAGACCGGACTCATCAGCGGCAAGAGCTTCCAGGGACGGGAGCTGAAGGCCCTCGAACTCCCGGGGCTCTGGAACGGTTCGATGTCCGACTGGAACACCCTCTTCGTCGAAGTGCCTTCGGAGACCTTCAACCCGGTCAAGACCGTGCTGGACCTTCTCCGCCCTGCGCATCAGCAGGAGTAGGACGACGCACCCGCGCTATTCGGAAGTTTTTTGTATCTTCGCGCCCGAATCATCAGAAATGAAGGATATGAACATACAACAGGAAAAAATCTCAGGACTCGTCGAGAGACGCGCCTCCGCCTCGCTGGGCGGAGGGCGGAAGCGCATTGACGCACAGCACGCCAAGGGCAAGCTGACGGCGAGAGAAAGACTCGCGAAGCTGCTCGATGCGGGCAGTTTCGAGGAGTTCGACATGTTCGTGCACCATCGCTGCACGGATTTCGGTATGGATGCCTCGCATACCGACGGAGACGGAGTGGTGACGGGAAGAGGTACGATAGACGGCAGGATAGTGTTCGTGTTCGCACAGGACTTCACGGTCAACGGAGGGTCCCTCTCCAAGACTATGTCCGAGAAAATCTGCAAGGTGATGGATATGGCAGTCAGAGTCGGAGCCCCGGTCATCGGACTCAACGACTCCGGCGGAGCGCGCATCCAGGAAGGCATCGACTCGCTTGCCGGCTACGGCGAGATTTTCGAGAGGAACATCCTCGCGAGCGGAGTGGTGCCGCAGATAAGCGGCATCTTCGGCCCCTGCGCCGGAGGAGCGGTATATTCCCCGGCGCTGACAGACTTCACCCTGATGGTAGAGAACACCTCATATATGTTCCTCACTGGACCTTCAGTGGTGAAGTCCGTCACCGGAGAGACGGTGGACCAGGAGCAGCTGGGAGGCGCGTCGGTACACCGCTCGAAGTCGGGAGTGGCGCAGTTCTCCGCCTCCGGCGAGGACGAGGGCATAGCGACGATACGCCGCCTGATCTCCTTCATACCGCAGAACAATATGGAGAGCGCCCCGCTCCGCCCGACGGCGGACCTTCCCGGCAGGACGGACGATGCGCTCAACGACATCATCCCCGACAATCCCAACAAGGCCTACGATATGTACGGGGTCATCGGGAGCATAGTCGATGACGGAGACTACCTCGAAGTCCACAGGGACTTCGCCCAGAACATCATCACCTGCTTCGCCCATATGGGCGGACGCAGCGTGGGCATAGTGGCCAACCAGCCGAGAGTGCTCGCCGGAGTGCTGGACATCAACGCCTCCCGCAAGGCCGCGCGTTTCGTGCGCTTCTGCGACGCGTTCAATATCCCGCTTGTCACTCTCGTGGATGTGCCGGGCTTCCTCTGCGGCACGCAGCAGGAATACGGAGCCATCATCTCCAACGGGGCGAAGCTCCTCTACGCCTACGGCGAGGCCACGGTACCGAAAGTCACCGTCACCCTGCGCAAGAGCTACGGCGGAGCGCATATCGTGATGAGCTGCAAGCAGCTGAGGGGCGATATCAACTACGCCTGGCCGTCGGCCAATTTCGCCGTGATGGGAGCGGAAGGCGCCGTGGGCATCATCTATGGCAAAGAGCTCAAGGCCGAGACCGACCCGCAGAAGCAGGCCGAACTCGCCGAGGCGAAGAAGAAGGAATACAACGACCTCTTCTGCAACCCTTATCAGGCCGCGCAGAGGGGATATATCGAAGACGTGATCGAGCCGCGCAACACCCGCTTCCGCGTGATACGCGCACTGGAGGCCCTCAGCGGCAAGCGTCAGGAAATGCCTGCGAGAAAGCATGGAAACATTCCTCTATAGTCTCCTCACGGCCGGTGCCGACAGAGTGGCACAGACCGACCCGCACGGATGGACGCTCACACTCATCAGCGTGAGCGTGGTATTCGCCGCGCTGCTGATTCTCTACGGGGTCTACAGCCTGTCCGGCGACATCTTCTCCGGCAAGTTCAAGCGCAAATCGGGCAGACCCGGCAAGGAGGCCGGGGACGGGCGGGAGATAGCGGCGGCCATAGCTATGGCTCTTCGGGCGGAGTGCGGCTCCGACGAGGAGGTGGCGGCGCTCACGGCCCTCTGGCTCTATCTCAACGACGGAGTACACGATGTGGAGTCCGGCGTCATCACCATAAGACGGGACGCGCCATCGAATTGGGGCGACCCGCAGTTCAACTTCAGAAAATATGTACAGCGATGAAAGAATACAAATTCAAGATTAACGGCAAAGAATATAACGTGGCCGTGAATTCCGTGGACGGAGGCAACGCCAGCGTCACGGTGAACGGGGTGGACTACAATGTGGAAATGGAAGGCGGAGCGCCTGCGGGTGTGCAGCCTCAGGCCGCGCCGGCCGCACCGGCTCCTGCAGCAGCCCCGCAGCCCTCACAGGCATCCGCATCCCCGAAGCCTGCCGCCGGCGGCAAGGACATCGTCTCCCCTCTTCCGGGAGTCATCATCAGCGTTGATGTCAAGGAGGGCGCGGCGGTGAAGCGCGGGCAGAAGGTGGCCGTCATCGAGGCGATGAAGATGGAGAACGAGATTCTCGCGGACTGCGACGGCACCGTCACGGCCGTTCACGTCAACAAGGGGGATTCGGTGCTGGAAGACGCTAAAATCGTGACGCTCGGCTGATGGAGAACATAATTGACAGCCTGCAGCAGTTCTGGCAGTTCACAGGCTTCGCCAACTGCACCTGGCAGCATCTCGTGATGATTCTGATAGGCATCGTATTCATCACGCTGGGAATAGTCAAGAAATGGGAACCGCTGCTGCTGGTGCCTATCGGCTTCGGTATGGTCATCGGCAACATTCCGGTATTCCCCGGCCTGCAGGTAAGCATCTACGAACAGGGTTCGGTACTCAATATACTTTATCAGGGAGTGCGTCAGGGATGGTATCCTCCGCTGATATTCCTCGGCATAGGAGCGATGACCGACTTCTCGGCGCTGATATCCCAGCCGCGGCTGATACTGATCGGGGCGGCGGCGCAGATGGGCATCTTCGGAGCGTATCTGCTCGCCCTCACTATGGGTTTCGCCCCCAACGAGGCGGGAGCGATAGGCATCATAGGCGGCGCTGACGGCCCTACGGCCATATTCCTCAGCTCCAAGCTCGCGCCCGAACTGATGGGGGCCATCGCCGTGTCGGCATATTCCTATATGGCTCTCGTACCGGTGATACAGAAGCCCATTATGCTGCTGCTGACCACAAGGCGCGAACGCCTCATCAGGATGAACAAGCCGCGCGTCGTGAGCCAGCGGGAGAAGATTGTCTTCCCTATAGCGGGCTTCATCTGTACGGCCTTCATCGTGCCGTCCGGACTTCCTCTCCTCGGTATGCTCTTCTTCGGCAACCTGCTCAAGGAGAGCGGAGTCACCAAAAGGCTCGCCAACACTGCGGGAGGCCCGCTCATCGACGTGGTGACCACCCTTATCGGCCTCACGGTAGGAGCGTCCACCCAGGCGGACGTGTTCCTCACCTCCACTTCGGTCAAGATTTTCTTCCTCGGACTCATCTCATTCGTGATAGCGACCACTTTCGGTGTGCTGTTCGCCAAGTTTATGAACCTCTTCCTGCCCGAGGGCAAGAAGATAAACCCGCTGATAGGCAACGCCGGAGTGTCCGCGGTGCCGGATTCGGCCAGGGTGTCCGAGATAGTGGGGCTGGAGGCAGACCCTTCCAACCATCTGCTGACCCACGCGATGGCCCCGAATGTGGCCGGCGTGATAGGTTCCGCCGTGGCTGCGGGCATACTGCTCGGATTCCTCGGATAGAGCCTCTCTTTTTTCGCCCGTTTGACCAAAAAAAAGGAAAAAGTCAACTCATTGGGTGAAATATATCCGACATTCGCCGGATAGGATATGCTGGAATCAGGTGTACATTTCATACGTGGAAGTTTCAGTCTCATCCTCGCGGTTATGCTGCTGCTCATCAAGGCGGGCCACCCCGGGGACAGAGTCCGCCGGCGCGTGCGCAGGTATCCCGTGATTGTTGCCTTTCTCAACATCTTCATCGACGTGTTCGCCCTCGCCAGCCTGCATTACGGCAAGGACGCCTACATCCTTACGGCATTCGCCACGCCTATGGTCTATTA
>CAVGPE010000099.1:0-8421 GCA_963631065.1 Ruminococcus bicirculans (ex Wegman et al. 2014) | reverse complement strand
ATTGTTTATAAATACTTTATAAGTTCCCGCACAAAATTGCGGGCTGCAAATGTACGATTATTTTTTGTATTTTCCAAAAAGTTCTTGATTCAGAAGCTGTTTTGAAGGGTTTGCGCCGGATTTGCAAATAATGCCTATATTTGTGCTATGGTTCTCGGAATGCTGAGCTTTCTGCACTTCACGCTGGTAGACCTTCTGGACATCCTGATGGTCGCGCTGGTCATCTATTTCATTTTCCGCTGGATACGGGGTTCCTCCGCCATCAACATCTTCGTCGCGATCATCATCGTGCTGGTCATACAGATTATAGCCTCCGCGCTGGGGCTGAAGATGGTGTCATCCATTCTCGGGACGCTGATAGACGTCGGGGCCATCGCCCTCATCGTGATTTTCCAGCCGGAGATACGCCGCTTCCTCAACACGGTCGGCAGGCGGGCCGGAGATTCCATCGAGAAGAGGCCGCTGCTCAAGAGGATTCTGGCCGGAGGAGGCGGACTCACGTCGACGGACAACCGGTCCGTGGCGGAGATAGCGCAGGCGTGCAAGGAGATGTCGGACCAGAAGACCGGCGCGCTCATACTCATACGGCGCAAGGACTCGCTCGAAGACATCATCGAGACGGGGGACACGGTGGACGCGCAGATCAGCAGCCGCCTGATAATGAACATCTTCTTCAAGAACTCCCCGCTGCACGACGGGGCGATGGTCATCGGGGACAACCGCATCATCGCGGCCCGCTGCACCCTCCCGATAACCGACCGGGGCGACCTTCCGGCCCACTACGGCATGAGGCACAAGGCGGCTCTGGGCGTGTCGGAGCAGTGCGATGCGGACGTGGTGGTGGTCAGCGAGGAGACCGGCACGATATCCTTCGTGCGCAGAGGGGTCATCGAGACCATAGACAGCATCAACAACCTTAAACTTCTCATCGGAGAGAGACCCGAATGACAGACCCCGCACTCGAATCCAAAATAGGCTTTGACAAGATACGCAGAATCATCTCCGACCGCTGCCTGACCGACTATGCCGCCGCAAGAGTCGCGGAGGAGGAGTTCTCCGCCGAACGCGATGTCATCGGGACCCGGCTCGCCCTCACAGACGAGATGAGGCTGATAATGATGTTCGAGGAGAATTTCCCGACCACCGGATATATAGACGCGATACCTTTTCTGGAGCCGCTTCAGAAGGCCGGCTCGTCGATTGACCTGCTCTCGCTCGGAAAGCTCAAGACGGCCACCGACACCATACGGAGGCTGCTGCACTTCTTCGCGGGGGTGAAGGACGGCATCTATCCGAGGCTCAAGCGGATGGCCTCGCGGGTCAATTCGTTCCCGGAGGTGCAGAGACGCATCGAGAACATCATCGACAAATACGGGGACATCAAGGATTCCGCGTCGGACCGTCTGGCGGAGATTCGTAGCGCGATACGCAGCCGGGAGGCGTCGCTCTCAAAGAGAGCGGGGGCCGTGCTGCGCAAGGCCCAGGAGGACGGCATAGCCGACTCCGACGCCTCCGTGTGCGTCCGCGACGGCAAATTCCTCATCCCGGTCAACGCCTCCGCCAAGCGCAAGCTCCCCGGCTTCGTCTATGACGAGTCGGCCTCCGGCAGGACAAGCTTCATCGAACCCGCCGAGATAGTGGAGCTGGAGAACGAACTCGGCTCCCTGCGCTTCGAGGAGGAGAGGGAGATACGGAAGATACTCTTCGAATTCACCGAATTCCTCAGGCCGTATATCCCGGAGCTGCTCTCCGGAGCTGAATTCCTCGGCGAGACCGACTTCCTGATGGCCAAGGCGCAGACCGCCCTTGACTTCATCGCCGGCGTGCCGGTAATCTCCGACGAGGGCTGCGTCAATCTGCGCAAGGCCCGCCACCCGCTGCTCGAAAGGGCGCTGCGGGGCGAAGGGAAGTCTATGGTGCCGCTCAGCATCAGCCTCACTCCGCAGAAGCGCATCCTGCTGATCTCCGGCCCGAACGCCGGAGGCAAGTCCGTCTGTCTCAAGACCGCGGGCCTGCTGCAGTATATGTTCCAGTGGGGTATGCTCGTCCCGACTTCGGAAACCTCCGAGATGATGATATTCGACCGCATCTTCGTCAGCATAGGGGACAACCAAAATATAGAAAGCGACCTGAGCACCTACAGCTCGTTCCTTGCGGATATGAGGGATATGCTCTCTTCCGCGGACAGCCGCACGCTGGTGCTTATCGACGAATTCGGCTCCGGCACGGAACCGGCAGCCGGCGGGGCCATCGCGGAAGCCATCCTGAGCGAGATGGACAGGAGAGGAGTGTACGGCGTCATCACCACCCACTACACCAACCTCAAACTCTACGCCTCCGGCGCGGAGACCTCCGTCATCAACGGGGCTATGCTCTATGACACCTCCAGGATAGAACCTATGTTCAAGCTGGAGATAGGCCTGCCCGGCAATTCCTTCGCCTTTGAACTCGCCCGGAAGATGCGCCTTCCCGAGAGCATCGTAAAGGACGCGGAACGGCGGGCTGGTGAGGAGTTCGTCGGCATCGAGCGCAATCTGCGCCGCATAGCCCGCAACCGCAAGGCCCTCGACGAGAAGCTTCAGAAAGTCAAGGACAGCGACCGCGCTCTCACCGGCCTGACCGAGCAGTACCGCAAGGAACTCGAAGGCATCAAGACCCTGCGCGAATCCATCATCTCCGACGCGATGCAGGAGGCCGAGCAGATAGTCAAAGGGGCGGGGCGTCAGGTCGAGAAGACCATACGCGACATCCGGGAGGCGCAGGCCGAGAAGACCCAGACCAAGGAGGCGCGGCAGGAGCTGCAGGGCTTCATCGGCGCGCTCGAAAAGCGCAAGGAGAAGGAGGAGCGCGGACGCGAGACCTATATAGACCGCAAGCTGGCTTCTCTGGAGAAGCGCAGCAGGAAAAAGGGTGTCACCTCCCCGGCGAAGGAAGCCAAGGCCGCCCCGCTCAAGGTCGGCGAAAAAATCAGGATAAAGGACAACGGCCTCGTGGGCGAAGTCTCCCGCATCTCAAACAAGGCCGTGACCGTCATCGTGGGCAACATCAGCAGCACTATGTCCCCGGACAGGGTGGAGAGAATCTCCTCCAATGAGTTCCGGGAAGCCTCGCGCAAGGAGTTCAAGCCCGTACAGCAGAAGGTGGACAGCGCCATCACCGAGCGCCGGCTCAACTTCTCCCCCGAACTCGACATCCGGGGCGAGAGGCTCGCGGACGCGCTGGACATCGTCACGCACTATATAGACGACGCGGTGATGCTCAACATCGGCACGGTGCGCATCATCCACGGCAAGGGTTCAGGCGTGCTGCGCGAGGAGATTCAGAAATATCTCAGAACCATACCCGGGCTGGGCGTCAGCGACGAGGACGTGCGCGGCGGCGGCACCGGAGTCACAATCGTCAGACTATGAGAGGCGGACGGCAGACGAGCGGCAGAAGAGGAGAGGAGGAGGCTTGCCGGTATCTGTGCGGTCTCGGGCACAGGGTCATAGCCCGTAACTGGAGATACGGACATCTCGAACTGGACATAATCACCCTCTGCGGAGCGGAACTCCATATCGTGGAGGTCAAGAGCCGCACCATCCCCGCCGCGGCGGCCCCGGAGGCCAATGTCAACCGCAGGAAGATGCAGCGGATGACTTCCGCCGCCAACGCCTTCCTGCATTCCGGAGCGAGGACGGACCTCCCGCGCGACCTCGAAGTGTTCTTCGATGTGGTGAGCGTCCTGTTCGATGGCCCGAAGTTTGAAATACACTACTATCCACAAGCTTTTATACCACTGTATGCTTAATAACCATCTATACTGCATAATAATGGCCGGCGGGGTGGGATCCCGGTTCTGGCCTATCAGCAGGGCGGACAAGCCGAAGCAGTTTCTGGACTTCACCGCCGAGGGGAAATCCTTCCTCAGATTTACCTACGACAGGATGAAGGCCGTCATCCCGGAAGACAACATCCTCGTCGTGTCGCTGCCAAGATACCGGGAACTCATACGGCAGCAGCTCCCGGAGCTCAGAGAGGACAACCTCCTGCTCGAACCCTACAGCCGCAACACCGCCCCCTGTCTGACCTACGCCACCTACACGATTCTCAAGAGAGACCCGGCCGCAGTGACGGCCGTCACCCCTTCGGACCTCATCATCAACAACCATATCGCCTTCAACGAGACCCTCTCCAACGCCCTGAGCTATGCCGCCGGCACGGACGCGCTGATTACGCTCGGAGTCATCCCGACCCGTCCCGACCCCAATTTCGGATATATCCAGACGGCGGGCCAGGCGGAGGACGGCAGGCCGGTCAAGGTCAAGACCTTCACGGAGAAACCGGACGCGGAACTCGCCAAGGTGTTTCTCGAGACGGGGGAGTTTCTGTGGAATTCCGGCATATTCGTCTGGAGGGCCTCCGCCATCCGGCGCGAACTCGAAACCTACGCCCCTGAAATCACCAGTCTTTGGGCCGGCTGGCAGGACGCACTCGGCTCGGAGGCGGAGAAGGAGTTTCTCGAAAGGATATACACCGATATGCCGCGCATATCCATAGACTATGCGGTGATGGAGAAGACGGAGAACGCATGGGTCTATCCCGCCAAGTTCCGCTGGGCCGACATCGGCAACTGGGAGTCGCTCTACGACTATCTGGCCCATCACGACGAGAACGGCAACGCGATGAACCTCGTCAACAAGGGGCTGGTGAAGGACTGCGGCAACAATATAGTGTACTCCGGCAACTCCCGCAAGCTGCTGGCTCTCAGGGGGCTTGAGGACTTCATAGTCATCGACACGGACGACGTGCTGATGATTTGTCCCCGCGACGAGAGCAAGCTCAAGGACTTCCTCTCGCAGCTGGCAATGCCGGAATTCGAAGAATTCAGATGATGATGATTGACTACGGCGCACTGTTCTCCGACGATGTCCCCTCGTTTATGCGCTCTCCCGTGCGGGAGATTTTCAAGCGCGTGGACCTCAACGCAATCTGCTCGTTTGCCGGAGGTTATCCGGACGCGTCCACTTTCCCCCTCGACGAGATACGCCGCCTGTCCGCCATCGTGTTGGAGAAGTACGGGGCAAAGGCACTGCAGTACGGGGCGACGCAGGGCGTGACTGAGCTGCGCAGGGTCATCTCCGGACGCTACGGGGTCGGGGTCGACAATATACAGGTCACCACCTCCTCGCAGCAGGGCATCGACGTCTGCTCCCGCATTCTGCTGAATCCGGGGGACATCGTGCTATGCACCGACCCGACCTATCTCGGCGCGCTGCAGTCGTTCCGCTCCTACCGGGCCAAGGTCGTGGCTCTGAAGAGTTTCCGCGAAGAGGACTGCGGTGTGGAGAGCGGGCTGCTGCGCAGGGCCAAGTTCTGCTATGTGATTCCGGATTTCCAGAATCCGAGCGGGGAGACTATGACGCTTGAGGAGAGGCGGAGTCTCTGCGCCCTGTCCGAAAAATACGGCTTTCTCATAGTGGAGGACAGCCCCTACCGCGAACTGCGCTACAGCGGGGAATCCGTCCCGACCATATACTCCCTCGCGCCGGAGAGGACTCTGCATCTGGGCAGCTTCTCCAAGATTTTTGCCCCGGGATTCCGGCTCGGCTGGATTTTCGCGCCGGAGCAGCTGCTGGAGCAGATTTATATCTGCAAGCAGTCTCTGGATCTCTGCCCGCCTGTCTTCGACCAGTATATAGCGGCGGAGTTTATGGGTGGCGGGGCGCTGGACGGGAATCTCGCCAAAAGCATCGCCCTCTACCGCGAGAAGCGCGACCTGATGCTCTCCCTGCTGGAGCGATATATGCCCTCCGAGGTCAGCTGGACGCATCCGGAAGGGGGGCTTTTCATTTTCCTGACCCTGCAGGAGGGTATCGACACCGTCGCTCTTTATGACCGTGCGCTCGCTGCGGGAGTGGCGTATGTCGCCGGTTCGTTCTTCTACTCCGACGGCAGCCACCGCAACACGATGCGGCTCAACTTCTCCTTCCTCGACCGCTCCCGGATGGAAGAGGGAGTGAAGCTGCTCGCCGGGGTGATTGCGGGCTGACCTGTCCGTCATTCCGTCCTGACGGAGTCGGCAGGATTGGTGCGGGAGGCGTGCAGGGCCTGCGGCAGGACTGAGAGTACGGCTATCAGCAGCGATGTCGCGGCGGCGGCGAGGAATATCAGCGGACTCAGCCCGATACGGTAGCTGAAATCCTCCAGATAGCCTCTCATAAGGAAATACGAGAGCGGAACCGCGGCCACGAACGATATCAGCAGCGGAGCGCAGAACTTCCTCAGGAGCAGGGTGAGAATCTCCCCCACCGTGCTGCCCATAATCCGGCGCACGCCTATCTCCTTGCGGCGCTGGCGGATGAAGAAGAGCGACATCCCGATGAATCCCAGCGCGGAGATGAGCACCGCAATGAGAGTGAACATAGAGATGAGCCGCATTGTGCTTCTCTCCGACTCGAATGACTCCGCCACGCCCTTTTCGAGGTCACGGACTTTCCATTCCAGGTCTTCGGAGGTTCCGTCCACCTCCTGTACCAGCTCGCAGAGTTTCCGGTAAGCCTCGCGCGAGCCGTCGGTCAATACGAGATACTGCTGATACTCGCCGATCTGCTCTGTCGGGAGCAGGGTCATCATTACCTCCCGATAGGGGTCAGTCACGTTTATCATACGGTAATTGGAGAATATCCCGGCGACCTGGGTTGTCGAACCGTCGCCCCAGACTATCTCCGTGTCTTCTTCCCCGAGGCCAACCTTGGCCGCGAGGGACTCGTTGACATAGTGCACGTCCCCGGCGAGATGGCAGTCTTTCAGCACTTTGAGTCCGGATATTTCCAGATAGGTGCTGTCGCAGTCGAACATATAGACCAGGACATTGTCCATATTCCTGTCCTTCTTATATGTCATATTGGTGCCGTTGCCGTCCAGCGACGACCCCCGGAACGTCCCGATTGCCTTTATATACGGCTGCGCCTCCAGTTCGCTCCGCATCCGTCCTCCCTCATCGGCAGAGACGACATAGAGATTCTCGACATTGTGGCCGAGAGGGGCGTTTATGAGATGGTTTATCTGGAGCCAGATGGTGAAGGTGGAGGTGAGCATCGTCACGGTGATGATGTTCTGGATGATGATGAAGACCTTGCTGAACACCATCTTGGAACGCAGGCGGAAGCTGCCCTTGACGATATCTATAGGCTTGAATTTCAGAAGCATCATTGTCGGGATGATGCCTGAGATGACACCGGTCAGGATTATGAACAGAATGCAGACTCCGACCGTGCCGAACGAGAGGTCCTGCAGCAGGTCTATCTTGCCCCGGAACATCGTCTCAAAGCCGTCCTCGAAGTACAGGGCCAGAGCGAAGCCTATAAGGAAGGAGACGAATACCATCAGCGTCGATTCGGCGATGAGTTCCAGAGAGACGCCCCGGGCATCGCTTCCGAGCAGGCGGCGTGTGGCCACTTCCTTGGCCCGGAAACCGGTATTCGCCGCCGTGAGGTTGACGTAATTGGTCACGGCGAAGAGCAGAATCGCGAGTACTGCCGCGAGCAGGACCTCAAGCAGCCCCCGGTCTCCTTTGAGGATTCCACCTCCGCTGTTCTGCGGCGCGAACATAAGTCCGTCCAGAGGTATCAGTACGGGCTGCGGCTCCGCCCCGTAAAAGCGCAGAGCCGGTATCTGCTCCTTGAAGAATTCCGCCATCTCCCCGGTCTTGTCCTCAAGGGAAGCCCCCGGGGCGGTCATCAGGAACGAGTATGTGGAGCCGAGAGGCCCGGAGACATAAGTCCCTCCGCTGACGCGGTAGCCGATAATCTGCGGGCAGCGCTCGCTGCTTGCGATAAGTTCAGTGGTGTTGAGCAGGACGGTTCTGTCCAAGTCCTTTATCACGGCGGAGACCGTATAGACGAGGGTCGAGTCGTAAGGATCGCCGGTGCCGTCGTTGATCCTTACATATCTGGAGCCGACGATGTTCAGCGGCTGCCCGAGAGGATTCCTGTCCGGGAAGAGCTTTTTCGCGAGCGATTCGGTGATGACGCACTTCTCCGGGCTGTCAAGGGCCGTGGACTTGTCTCCGTCAACGAACTTGAAGTCGAAGAATCTGAAGAAAGTGGAGTCGGCCACCATCACATTGCCCTCCCCCTCGCCGCTGCTGCTGCCGGAGAAGAACCCGTCTTCGGTCTTGATGCGAGCCTTGTGCATATTGAGGCAGCAGACGGATTCTATCTCGGGATAGCGCTCCCGAAGGGCGTGCGTAGCATCCGGCCAGGTAGCCAGGTGGCCTCCCGTAACCGAAAGCGCCTGAATCCTGTCGCGGTTGTGATGCCAGCGGTCTATACTGAACTGGCGATAGCTGTAGTCTCCCAGCAGGATGACGAACATCAGCGAGACGGCAAGTCCCGCTATGTTGATGACGGCGTAGAACGGATTGTTCTTGAGGTATCT
>CAVGPE010000098.1:0-13915 GCA_963631065.1 Ruminococcus bicirculans (ex Wegman et al. 2014) | reverse complement strand
ATCCTGGTCGAACTCCGCCTGATTCTGCGGGCGGATGAACATATTGGTGACGAAATGCGCCTGCCATGCGACTTCCATCACGAAGCGCACTTTCATGCGGGTGTCCTTGTGGGTGCCGCAGAAACCGTCCACTACGAAAAGCCTCTTGCCTGAAAGTTCCTTGACGGCGAGAGACTTGAGTTCTTTCCATACTTTCTCTGAGAGCTCGTGGTTGTCGTTAGGGTACTCCGGAGTGTTCCACCATACGGTGTTCTTGGAGTTCTTGTCCATCACGATGTACTTGTCCTTAGGGGAGCGTCCGGTGTAGATGCCGGTCATCACGTTGATCGCGCCGAGTTCAGTCACCTGACCCTTCTCGTAACCTTCGAGCCCCGGTTTGGTCTCTTCGTTGTAGAGAACCTCGTAGGTCGGATTGTAAAGGATTTCCGTGGTTCCTTTAATGCCGTACTTGCTTAAATCGATTTTTGGCATAATATGTTTTGGTATTTGGAGTTAACAACTTTCTATAAATAACCTTCATCCCGCTTCAACAAGCGTTCCGAAATCCGCGCAAAGATAGCGAATTTTAATTATTTTCCAATGTGACGCCCATCAATCCTATGACCACGTCGTTGGACAGAGTGCGGAGCGTCAGGCTCTCCAGATTCTTCTTCCCGTCGAGCGGCATTTTGAGGATGAGCGCACCGCCGTCGGTGATGATTCTGTCGGAAATCAGGTTGTAGTCGCTCTTGGCCTTGGCGGGCTGTTTTCCGTCCGGACGGTAGTCGGCGCTGGCCCCGCCTTCTCCCAGAAGTTCAATCGGCATCTCGCGGTGTACCGCTCCGGTGCGGAATGAGACTCTGTAAGGGTTCTTGCCGGCGCTGCGGAAGGCGTAGGCGTCCGTGTAGCAGTCTTCCTCCACCGGTCTCCAGTTGATAGGATTGACCAGATACATCACGCTGCGGCTGCCGTCGGCGTAGCTGACGCTCACTTCTCCGTTTTCGATGCGGCTCTGCATATTCTGCGTGCTGCCGACCAGCAGCAGATAGGCGTATGCGGCCCTGCCGTCGAGACTGACCGTGACGGAATCCGGATAATTGTCCCAGAGCGAGGTATATATGGTGTTGTGTCCTTCCGCAGGCGAGAGGAACTTGAGTCCGAGTCCGGTGTCATAGACGCCGCCGGTGACGGTGCTGCGCAGGCCGTTGTCCTCGATTTCGTAGGTCTCGAACGGTATGCACCACTCTCCCGCCCCCTGCTTCGGGAGCTGGAGCGAGGCGAAAGGCGGGCGCGGGGAGAGGTATTCGTTGCGGAAGATGTCGTCCGCATTGGCGTTGAAGTGTGCGCTGATGTCGACCATAGTGCCGTTTGAGGCCTTCCTGCGGTTGATGTCGCCCAGCCCCATCCTGTCAAGATATGCCTTTGAATCCACATCCGGCCTTATGTGGGTGTCCTTCCGGTCGGATTTGACTTCAGGAAGCAGGCTGCGGTCCACGACTACCGTCTGCTTCCTGTCGGAAGTCCCCCCGACTTCGAGGTACTGTCCGCCCCCTGCGTTCGCCCTGACGAGGATGCGAAGCGGACGGATGAAGTTCTGCTCTATCTCGTATATGTCCCTGTCGCCCTCGCGCCTGAACGAATATGTGAGGTACGGGGTCTTTATCGAGGCTTCCTTCCATTCGTCCGGGAAGGCCTGCCGGATGACGCACTGCCCGTTGAGCGCGTCCGGGAGTATGCCGAATAGTCCGTTGACTATGGCTCTGGACGTGATTCCGACATTGTCCGCGAAGTCGCGGTAGGCTTCGTTCTTGGCCTTGTCGTAGTGGCTGATCTGCCCGAAGTTGCCCGGACACTCGCCGAGGTACATCTCGTCGAGTATGTCGGCCTTCAGAAGCTTGAATCCGGCGTCGCTGCTGCCGGCTTCGAGATATGCGAGCGCCATATTCGCGACTTCGTCGTGGGCCACGTTGTTGGTACTCCAGTTGTATGGCAGCCAGTTGGAGCTGGATATGGTGAAAAGGTCCTTTTCCGGACGCGGAAGTTTCAGACCGAGTCCCTTGACGGCTTTCCTGTCATATCTGTACCTTACCGGGATGTGCGGAATCTCCCTGTCCACATAGCGGGTCGCCCTGTATGCCTGCTCCGGCGTGCAGGCCCAGCAGTCTATAGGAGCGTAGATTGACCATATCGCGGCGCTCTTGTGGAGGCGTTTCAGTCCCATATAATCCTGATATTCAGCCCAGTGTCCCTCATCTTCCAGCCAGAGGCGGGAGTTGAGGGCGGAGAGTATCGCCTGCGCCTCCTCCCTGTACGGGGCAGGATCCTCGCCTATGATTTCGGCGATGCGCGCGGTCATAAGGTTGGAGTAGTAGTTGTATGCCGAAGAGTGAGTGACGGCACCTCCGCTGTAGTATAGCGCGTCGCTTGCCCAGATGCAGCAGACCGCATCGTAGAGGTGGTCTCCGTCCGGGTCGAAGTTGCGTTTCTCCCACTCGTGGTGAAGCTTGATTTTCGGCCACATCTCCCGCATCATAACGGTGTCGGCGTCGTAGCTGAAATGCTTCATCAGCTCGTCCATATAGTTGATGTTCATATCGTAGTGGTGCATCATGTCCGTGCGGCCCGGAAGCCGGCAGATGTAGCCGTTGGAGTACATAGGAGTACCCCACTTTTTGGTGGGACGCGCAAGATTCTGGGTCGTATCCTGCTGAGGATGAGGATAGACGGGAGGAACATCCGTGACCATGCTCGCAGCATACGCCCGGAAGTGGGACACGGCCCTGTCGTTCCATCCGATTACATCCCCCGCATACGCCCCTCTCCAGCCGGCGAGCGGAGTACGCCAGCCTATGGCCCCGTGCAGGAAGGTCTCCCCGTCCCAGGTGCCGTCCGCAGCCGCCACGAGATTGGCCCCTATCGTGTTGAAGAACGGGTCAGGGGTGTTGATTTCCACCAGGCTGACGAGTTCCTCGCGTGCGCTCTCCTCCCTGTCGAAAATCGGTCTTCCCTGCCCGGCGGAGGCCGTCTCCAGTCTGTCCTTGTGGTGATAGAAGAAGTAGGACTCCCCGCCTGCGGCCCATTCAGCCGTCAGGAGTCCTGCCTCGTCCGGGGCCGGGTCGAAGAGCGTCCTGGCGTCTATTCCGAGGTCTCCGTCGCGGCTGAATTTCTTGCCCGCGGTCTCGCACACTTTGGCTGTGAGGACAGGCTCGCCGCCGAACCCGTCGAGGGTGAATTTCCAGACGGCCCCCTCTTCGCTGAGCGAGGCAAGGGCGGTGATTCTCATCTCCGCATCAGGCCCCCAGGCTTCGTCGCGGAGCAGGTAGCTGCGCTTCCCGCCCTGATAGCGCGCTTCGCACCAGGAGGCACGGTCGAGCTGGATTTCCCGCCCTTCATATCTGAGGAAGAAGCGGATGTTGCGGCTGTCCGCCTTGTCGTAGACGGCGAATATCGGTTTGTCGGAGGTTTCCAGACGGAATCTTGTATGTGTGCCGTAGAGGGCGCGCGTGTAGCGTCCCTCCCCGTTGAGGCAGACGATATCCCTGCCGTCAGGGTAGTAGCGCATCGTTCTTACCTCCCCCTGCTGCGCGGAGCAGGCGCAGAAGAGAGTCAGTGATGCAAGCAGCGGAAAGATGGATACTTTCATGAGGATGAGAATATTGATTGGTTGCGGCGCAAATATAGTTATTCCGGGCGGGAATTACAATCGCGGGAAAAGGTGAATTACGAGTGGAATTGACTATTTTTGCAGACTATGACCGCACGGGACGTTCTTGAGAAATACTGGGGCTACGCGAGCTTCCGTCCGATGCAGGAGGAGATAATCTCCGCCGCTCTGGACGGGCGCGACGTGCTGGCGATAATGCCGACGGGAGGTGGGAAGTCCATCTGTTTCCAGGTGCCCGCGCTGATGAGGGACGGGCTGGCGATAGTCGTCACGCCGCTGATTGCGCTGATGAAGGACCAGGTGCAGAACCTCGCCGCACGCGGCATCAGGGCCGTCGCGGTACACGCGGGGATGAACCGCCGCGAGGTGGACCTCGCGCTCAACAACGCGGCCTACGGCGACTTCAAGTTCCTCTATGTCTCTCCGGAGCGTCTCGGGACAAGTCTCTTCAAGTCCTATCTTGAGGTGATGAAGGTCTGCTACATAGTGGTCGACGAGGCGCACTGCATCTCACAGTGGGGATACGACTTCCGTCCCGACTATCTGCGCATAGGCGAGATGCGCAAGGTGGTGAAAGCCCCTCTGATAGCCCTCACCGCGACGGCCACCCCTCAAGTGGCCGGCGACATAATGCGGCGGCTCGTCCGCCCGGGAACCCCGAGCGAAGAGGAGCGGAATCTTGAGGGTTTCCTGCTGCTGCGCAGCGGTTTCGAGCGTCCCAACCTCTCATATATAGTGCGCCGCTGCGAAGACAAGACGGGGCAGCTGCTTAACATCTGCGCGAAGGTCCCCGGCTCCGGGATAGTGTATATGCGCAACCGCCGCAAATGCGAGGAGGTTGCCGCCCTGCTCTCCGGCGGAGGGGTCAGCGCGTCGTTCTACCACGCCGGACTCGGCTCCGACACCCGCAGCGAAAGGCAGGAGGCCTGGAAGAAGGGGGAGATACGGGTGATGGTCTGCACCAATGCCTTCGGGATGGGGATAGACAAGAGCGACGTGCGCTTCGTGGTGCATCTCGGCCTTACCGACAGTCCGGAGGCCTACTTTCAGGAAGCGGGCAGGGCCGGGCGGGACGGACGGCGTTCCTGGGCCGTGCTGCTGTGGAACCGGACGGACGTGCGCCGTCTGCACCAGCTTCTCGAGCTGTCGTTCCCGCCGCTGGAATATGTCGAGGACATATATCAGAAGATACACATATTCTATCAGATACCCTACGAGGGGGGCGCGGGCAGCCGCCTGAAGTTCGACCTTGAGGAGTTCGCAAAGCATTTCTCGCTCAACCGGGCCGGGCTGCACTATGCCATACGCTACCTGGAGATGTGCGACCATCTCACATACGCCGAGGACGCGGACATCTCCACCCAGGTCAAAATCCGCGTCGACCGCAAGGCCCTCTATGACATAGACCTTCCGGACCCGCTGATGCCCCGGCTGCTGGACGCCCTGATGCGCTCGTATCCGGGGATATTCTCGTTTGCGGTGCCTGTGGACGAGGAGAAGCTCGCCCGCAGCTGCAGTGTCACGGTTCCGCAGCTGCGGCAGCTGCTGTACGCCCTCTCGCTGGAGCATATCATAAGATATGTCCCCTGCGACCGCTGCACGGTGATATTCCTGCACCACGGACGGCTGATGCCCGGCAATCTCAATCTCCAGAAGGACAAATACGAGTTCCTCAGGCGCAGTTCGCAGGAGAGGGCCGAGGCGATGGAGAACTACGCTTCGGAGACGGACCTCTGCCGTTCCCGCTATCTGCTGCGGTATTTCGGACAGGAGAAGAGCGCGGACTGCGGGTGCTGCGACATATGCCGCGCCCGGACTGGCCGCGCCCGCACGGAAGAGGCGATACGGAACTTCGCGGAGGCGCATCCGGGATTCACCCTGCGCGAGTTCAAGGCCTGGTGCGATGACCCGGCCAACGCCGTGCCGTCCGACGCGATGGAGGTTTACCGGGAGATGATAGATGAGGCAAAAATATTATCTTTGCACTCCGATGAAAGCTAAACTCACTTTTCTCGGCACAGGCACGTCCCAGGGAGTGCCGATGATAGGCTGCGACTGCCCCGTGTGCCGCTCGGCCGACCCCCGCGACAAGCGTCTGCGTTCTTCGGTTCTCGTGGAGTACGGAGGTCTTTCGGTACTGGTCGACGCCGGCCCGGACTTCCGCTATCAGATGCTCCGTCAGAATATCCGGCACATCGATGCCATACTCTTGACACACAACCATAAGGACCATACCGGAGGACTCGACGACATCCGGGCGTACAATCTCATAGAACATCATCCCGTCAATATCTACTGCGAAAAATACGTGGAGGATTCCCTCCGGGAAGACTATTCCTACGCCTTCGCCGAACCCAGATACCCCGGCTCTCCGGAGTGGAGGGTGCACAGGATAGACGCACAGCATCCGATATTCATCCACTCCAACGCGGACGAGGAGGTGCTGATATGGGAGAAGGGCTTCGGCTACAGGCATCTTCCCCCGGAGGCGCATACCGCCCCGGAGAAGCCCGTGGAGGTGATTCCGATACAGGGCTGGCATCTGAGCACGAGGGAGATATCTGTGCTGGGATACAGGTTCGGCAACATCGCCTACCTGACCGACATCAAATTCATCGACGAGGGGGAATACGCGAAGCTGAAAGGCGTGGAATATGTGACGCTGGGCTGCGTGAAGAGGGAAGAACACCGCTCCCACCCGTCGCTTCAGCAGTGTCTGGATTTCTTTGAGAGGGTCGGCGCGAAAGAATCGTACATCACCCACCTTTCGCACCTCCTGCCGAAATACGGGGATTTCGTAAAGGAACTCCCGCCCCATATCCATCCGGCATACGACGGACTGGTCATAGGAGGTTAGATTACCACGTCCACTATCTTTCCGGCGAGAGCGGGGTCGTAATCGCGCTCGATCCGTATATAATTGCCGGTATAGCCCTCCATACGGCCGGCGCGGTCGGTGGATTCGAAGAGCACGCGCTCGCGTATGCCCCGGTTCTTCTCTATGAAGCTCCCGTGCAGCCTTCCGCACAGCTCTTCCAATATGGCCACCCTGCGCTTCTTCTCGCTCTCGCCGACCTGTCCGGACATCTGCGCCGCTTCTGTCCCCGGTCTGCGGGAATATGGGAATATATGTATGAATGCGGGGGAGATTCTTTCGATGAACTCCAGACTCCGCCCGAACAGCTCCTCCGTCTCGCCCGGAAGTCCTGCCATCAGGTCGATTCCGAAGAATACGAAAGGCTTGCCCGGACCTTCCAGACGGGTTCGGATATAATCGATCTTCTCTTCGAAGAAAGCGGTGTCGTAGTGCCGTCCCATCCTTTCGAGCAGCAGGTCCGAACCGCTCTGCAGCGGGATGTGGAAGTGCGGCTGAAATTTCGTACCTGACGCTATCCAGTCCACGATTTCATTGCCAAGGAGATTGGGTTCTATGCTGGAGATGCGGTAGCGTTCTATCCCGTCGACTTTTTCGAGAGCCTTCAGCAGGTCGAGGAAAGTCTCTCCGGTGCTGCGCCCGAAATCTCCGGTGTTGACCCCCGTCAGCACTATCTCCTTCACCCCTGCGGCGGCGATTTTCTCCGCATTGCAGACGGCTTCGGCTATGGGGATGTTGCGGCTTCCGCCACGGGCGTACGGGACAGTGCAGTATTTGCAGAAGTTGTCGCATCCGTCCTGCACCTTGAGAAAGGACCTTGTCCGCTCGCCGGTGCTGTAGGCCCCGAAAACTCCGCTTTTGCGCACTTCGTCCGCTGACGGCGCGGGAAGCCCCAGCAGATTGAGCGTCCCGCTCACCACCAGATGCTTCTCCTCCGCTCCGAAGACGCGGCTGACCCCCTCGATGGCCTCTATTTCCGCTCTCCGGAGCTGGGCGCTGCATCCGGTGACTATGACTGCCGCTTCGGGATTGACCCTGTGTACCTTGCGTATGAGGTTGCGCGACTTGCCGTCGGAGACGGAAGTGACGGAGCAGGTGTTGACGAGATAGACGTCAGCCTTTTCGCTCCAGGACACGACCTCGAATCCCGCGGCCCTGAAGCCGCGTTCGTAGGTTGAGGTCTCGGCATAGTTGAGCTTGCAGCCGAGGGTGAGAAATGCGATTTTCATATTCCTATGCCAGTACTACGAATACGCAGGGGCGCTTGCCTATCTGCGGAGGGTTCTTCTTCCAGAGGGCTACGCTTGCTGTCCGGATATATTGTGTGGGGAGGGTGATGTCCGCGGCTATGCAGACCATAGTGCCGGGAGAGAACACCTGAAGCATATCTCCGAAGAGGGTGTCGTTGCGGTAGGGGGTCTCGATGATGATTTGGCTCTGCCTCTCGGCTTTTGAACGTCTTTCCAGAGCCTTGAGGGCCGCTTTCCTCTCGTCAGTCTTGGCCGGGACATAGCCGCAGAACGCGAACGACTGCCCGTTCAGCCCGGAGGCCATCAGGGCGAGCATCAGCGAGGACGGCCCCACAAGCGGCACGACCTCGACTCCCTCCCTGTGACAGAGCGCGACGAGTGCGGCTCCGGGATCCGCCACCGCCGGCAGTCCGGCTTCGGAGATATATCCCACATCCCCGTCCCCGAAAAGCGGGAGCAGCGCCTCCACCTCTTCGGGAGTGGTGTGTTCGTTGAGAAGGTGAAATTCGAGTTCGTCTATGTGCCCTTTCAGGCCGTATGCGGACAGAATCCGCCTCGCGCTGCGGGTCTCCTCCACGACGAAGCGCCTCAGGCCGCAGGCCTTTTCCCTCACTCCGGAGGGGAGAATCTCCTCCAGCGGGCTATTCCCCAGCGGAGCCGGAATCAGATACAGTCTGCTCATTCTCGGAATCTTTTTTAAAACTGTCGGGCCTGTCAATCCTGATTGTAGTCTCGCCCTCATCGCCGCTCTCCTTCCCGTCCCCGCGCCGTCCGAAGAGGCTCCGCCAGAATTCCCTGAATCTGCCGTATTCCTTCTGGTAGCTGACACCCACTCCGTTGCGCTGCGAGAGGTCGAGATAGCTTGTATATTCATCCGCCGAATGCGAGAACAGGTTGAGGCGGAACTTGCCCGCGTCGTCCAGCTTGATCTGGATGTCCAGGTCTCCGGCCATATCCCCGCTTGCGGTGTTGTTGTATTTCCTGTTGGCCACGCTCCCGCCCACTATTACCCTGTTGTTGAAGAGCTGGGTCGAGATGGCCACGTCAAACATATTCGTCCCCTGATAGACTCCCTGATAGCCTATACCCACATCTATCGGAATATCAAGTTTCTGCAGGATGGAGTTCAGCTGGTTGGACATAAGTTCCGTCATATTGGAGACCAGGATTTCCGAGCCGTTGACGACTCCGGAACTCTCGTCAGGGATGAACGAACCCATCAGCAGCAGGGCCATAAACTGCTTCTGGACCTTGTCTGCGGTGCTGAGCGCCCCATCCACCTGGGACTTCGTGGTCGGATCCAGGTCCGGGATGTCGATGCTGAAGTCTATTTTCGGATTCTTCAGCCTGTCGGAGATGCTGATGCCGCACTCCACCAGGCGCTTGGAGCCTACGGTGGAGTCGTCCGCAATCAGGGCGTTAAGCGAGGTCCGCAGGCTATATAATACATTGACGTCCAACTCAGTGTCGGCTATGTCTCCGCCGAATTTGATGGTGCTTCCCTCCTCTACGCTGAATCCCTTGCTGAGGATGCCAGGTATCACGAACTGATAGTTGCCCTCCCGGAGGTTGAAGTCTCCGTTGATGTCGAATACCGCTTTGGCGGGTCTGAGGTGCAGGCCTATATTGCCCTCGCCGCTGAACGAGGCGATGTTGCCGGCGTCCTTGTCGAACTCCACGAACGCCTTGAGTCCGGGGTGCGCCGTCAATGTGGCGTGGATGTCTATGTCGCTCGTGTTCCCGCGTTTCGGGCTGTAGCTGACGAGCATCTCCTCGTAAGGGTCTTTGCGCTTCTGCGGCTCGGTGAAAGTCAGCAGGTTGCCCGTTGAGCCGGAAGACCCGCCGGACATAGGGATGTGGATGCTGCCGTCTCCGACGGTGCTTGCCGAGGCGGTGACGCTCAAACCTGACAGCGGGCCCTTCACAGATGCGCTGCCGCTGGCCTTCAGCTGCCCGTAGACTCCGGTGTCGTGTTCTTCCGTGTCCACGAGCTTGAGTCCGTTGAAACTGATGCGGGAGTCGAGAGTGAGGTTGCCCAGGTGGTCATAGCTCAGCTCTCCGGCAATCTCTCCGCTGCCGCCGTTGTCATCCTTCAGCTGGAGCGAGTCGAAGTGGAGGCCGCTGTTGTCCATTCTCAGAGGCCCGCTCAGAGTGTATGGCACGCCGGTATATGCGAGCCGGATGAGAGCGTCGTTGAGGCGGAGTCCGCTGCTGGCGGCGGAGAGATTGCCGAGCATCCCCTGAAGCCTCAGACCTCCACTGACGCTGCCGTCGATCTCGCTGAATATCCCCTTCAGGAACGGTTCCGCCGTCGCGAGAGGCAGCCTGTCGAACTCCGCGTTCAAATCCATCCTCCCGTCGTCAAGGAAATACATCCCGGTGGCATATAGGGCGTCGCGCCCGTCTATCTCGTTGCGTATGTAGATGTCGACGTCTTCCCTCCGCTCCTCGAGTATGCTGGCAATCCGGATGTTCCCGGCATTGGACTGCCCTATGTACAGGGAGTCGAGCTTTATGTCCATCAGCATCCCCTTGGCCCGCCCCGCCTGGGAGGTGAGCAGGGCCTTGCCGTCGGCTACGCCCCGGATGCCGTAGTCTCCCTGCAGGAAACCGTCAATCTGCGAAAGGTCTATCCCGCGGATGTCGATGGCGAGCGTGTCCCTGCGGTCTTTGGAAACCCCTCCGTCGACGCTTATTGACTGCTCCCCGCTGCTTATGCGGAAATCCTTGACATATATGTCGTTGCCGCGCAGGACAATGTCGGATTCACCTATGTTCCAGACCCCGTCTCCGGCCGAGACATAGGAGTCGAGAGGGTGCGCCCGGACGACGAGCGTGCCGGAGGAGTCGCGGTAGAATTCTCCTCCGACATTAAGCTCTCCCGCGCCACCGGCTTTGGAGAAGCCTTCGAAGCGGGCCGACAGCGCCACGGCGTCACCTGCCGCAGAGATGCTGATATCGGGCTTCCTTATGTCGAACTTCCCGCTCTTGAATTCCTGTCCGGTGACGGTCGCGGTCAGACGGCCGTCGCGGTTGTCAAGCCGCAGATCCACATCTTTCAGATATGTCGTTCCGAAGGCTATTCTGGATGATGACAGCTCTCCGGAGAGTTCTCCTCTGGCGGACAGCGACATGGAGGCCCGGGTGCTGTCCGCGATATAGAGTCCCGGCACGGCGTATGAGAGCATGGCCCGCGAATCGTGCAGCAGCAGGTCGAAGTCGTAGCGTCCCGAAATCTCCTCCGGGCCGCTGTCCGCATAAAGCGACGGAAGGGCCTTGCGAGTCGACGCGTTCTGTATGTCCTCTATGAACTGCTCGAAACTTTCGCTGCCGGACAGGAAGAAGTCCGCGAAGGGGGAGTTGAGGCTCAGGCACTGTTCGTCCCCGGTGATATAGGCCTTCATCTCCATATCCCCGACATTCTTCTCGCCGTCGCCGTTTTCCAGCCTGATGTTGCGTATGTCGAGGAATCCGTCGAGGAACGTACCGTTCCTGTCCACGTCTCCCCGGATGTCGAAGGCCGTCTTCGAGGTGTTCCATCTCCTGTCGATGGCGAGGGCGTTAAGGTCTATTGACTCGGCCTCCCCGTCCACCTTGTAGTTGGCGGTCTTCCTGCCTGACGGCAGGTCGGCGGAGGCTTCGAGACGGATTTTGAAGTTGGGGTCCGTGCTGACAAGCCGCAGTCTTGCGGTGCTGTCCAGAAGGCTGGCTTCGGCCGATATGTCCCGGTATCTGTAGCCGAAGGCGTCAAGTCCGTCAACCCTGAGCGAATCCACCCTGAGCTGCGGCAGGCCGCCGGTAAGCACCGCCGCGGCTTCCGCGTAGAGAGTACAGTTCCCTATGGCCTTCTTCCCGAGGAACGCCCCGAGATTGAGGTTCGAGGTGCGGATGTGTCCGCTGATTTCGGTTTTTCTCCGCTTGTCCGTAAGATTCCTGATGTCGGCTTCGATGCCGGCGCGTCCCGCTTCGGAGGACAGGGAGAGTGCGGCCGTCAGCCTTGAGGCCGGGCCTCCCGCCTTGAGGTCGAGAGTGAAATGCTGCCTCCTCAGCGGCCCTTCCGGGATGGAAACGTTTGCGGAGGAGATGCCGGACAGCAGCCTCCCTGCTCCGGCTGCGGTGAACTTCAGCCCTTTCACCTTTACGGAGGTCATCATATTTGAGACGGACGGAAGTCCCGTCATACTGCAGTCCACTTCGGCTGCGGACACCCTGCTGTAGAGGTCGGTGAATCGGAGTCCGTCCACCTTGAAGTCGTTGACATAGCCCCGGAAGTGTCCCCGGCTGATGTCGAGCAGCGTGGGACTGTTTCTGAACCGGCCCTTGGCGAAATAGGAGAGCGTATGCATCGAGAGCGTCGAGCGGGACATCTCCCCCTCCATCAGCACCTCTTCCTTGTAGTGCTTGAACGATTTGGCTCCGGCATAGCCCATCGAATAGTACTTCATCCTCACGTCTGACCATGGGTCGACGAGGCGGAGGTCCTCCACGACGGTCTTCCCCGGCCCCACGGTGCATCTGCCTTGCAGGCTGCGCATCTGATATCCGGACTTCTCCCTGAGCTGAAGCCTGTCCAGAGATGCCGTCACCCTGCCGTCCGCCAGCCTGATGCCGTGGGCTTCGAGGCTGAGACGGATGTCGAGGTCGTCGTAGTTGATCGCGCCGTCGCCGTAATCGTGTTTCTTGAGTGCGAAATTGTTGAGCCGGAAGCGGAAATTGCTCAGACGTATCTTGCTTACGGTGAACCGCCCGCCCTTGCACTCCTTCTTCCCGCTTCCGCTCTCTATGCCGAAGATGCGCTTGACGTTGAGAATCTTGCGGTTCTCTCCCGGCTCGGCAGCCAGGTGGAAGAATCCGTTGTCTATGCTGACTCTCCCGATACGTATGCTTCCGGTTCTGAAGATGTCAGGAAGGGAGAACGTCGCCGTGACGGTGCCGGCTCTGAACACAGTGTCCACCGGGGCCCATCCGCGGCAGAATTCGTCTTTGACATACGGCTTGCTGTCGATAATCAGCACATCCTTGAGCAGCAGCGCTCCGGACGGCATCACCTTCATCTCTCCGTACTGTATCCTGCCGTCCATCACCTCCGTAAGCCTTTCAAGCGCACTGTCCGTCAGCTTCGTCTGCACATAGGGGGTCTGAACCGCCAGCGCCGCCGCCATAACCAGCACCGCCAGCAGTCCCGCGATTCTCGCGGCAATGTATGAGCCTCTCCTGTACATTCCTACAAAGATAAGGAATTCTTGCTAACTTTGCGAGCTGGAAAATTTGATTATGTCAGATATAATTCTCGGAATAGAATCTTCGTGCGACGACACCTCCGCCGCCGTCATAAGGGACGGGTGGCTTCTGTCCAATGTCATCGCGAGCCAGGATGTCCACCGCGCCTACGGAGGGGTGGTGCCGGAACTCGCTTCAAGGGCGCACGAACTCAATATCGTGCCTGTGGTCAGCGAGGCCCTCTCCCGTGCGGGGGTGAAGCCTTCGGAACTCGCCGCGATAGCCTTCACGAGGGGTCCGGGGCTGCTGGGTTCGCTGCTTGTCGGAACTTCCTTCGCCAAGGCGATGGGGGTCGCGCTCGACATCCCCATAGTGATGGTCAACCACCTTCAGGGCCACATACTCGCCAACTTCATAAAAGTCCCGGACAAGCCGGTCCGCGAACCGTCCTTCCCCTATCTCTGCCTGCTTGTCAGCGGGGGCAACTCGCAGATAGTCAGGGTGGACGACCCCCTGCACTTCGAGATACTCGGCCAGACCATCGACGATGCCGTGGGCGAGGCCTTCGACAAGTGTTCCAAGATGATGGGACTCGGCTACCCCGGAGGCCCTGTCATAGACAGGCTTGCGAAGGAAGGCAATCCGGACAGGTTCAAGTTCGCCAGGCCGCATATCCCCGGACTCGACTACAGTTTCAGCGGCATCAAGACCTCTCTGCTGTATTTCGTCAGGGACGAGATGGCGCGCGACCCGGAGTTTATGGAGAAGAACAAGGAGGACATCTGCGCCTCATTCCAGAAGACCTTGATAGACATATTGATGGATAAGCTCATCAAGGCCGCCGCGCAGACTGGCATACGCGAGGTCACCATAGGCGGGGGAGTGTCCGCCAACAGCGCCCTGCGCTCCCGCATAGAAGAGGAGGGG
>CAVGPE010000097.1:0-6695 GCA_963631065.1 Ruminococcus bicirculans (ex Wegman et al. 2014) | reverse complement strand
CTCTGACATATGCGACCTTCACGTCCGCCATATCGGAAGACTCTATCGTTATATAATTGTTTTTCAACAGAGACATCATAGTCAGGTAATCTGTGCCAAACTCTTTTGCAAGAGTCGAAGCGTCCATCCAAGTCTGGGAATTGTCGAAATATCTTATGGCATAAACGCGGGCCAGACTGTCCAAAGCCACTACATCGGATGGCCTGTTGGACGACATTTTCTTAATCAGCGCGTCCTTATGCTCCGAAGTTTTCACTATGTCCATGAAACGGACCTTCAAGATGGGTCTCTCAAGATTAAAGAGATTCTGATGTGATTTATAAAAATCAAGCATCTGGTCCTCCGTGATAAGCGTGTCAAGTCTTTCATTGACGAACTGCTGCTCGTAACGGAAACGCAGAAGTGAACGTTTATACGATTCCAACTCAGCGCTCACATCCTGATCCGCCTTGGATAATTGGCTGACTGCCATATCGCTATATATCTGCCCGGATGCCCATGAGTTGATATACTGCAGGGCAAGATTGGTACTGTCCGAAGGCGACACTCCTGAAGGTATATATTTTCTTAACTCTGATCTGTACAGTTTATGTTTTCCAACTTTCGCGACCACCACATCATCGTGAATCAGTCCTTGGACCGCATTACACGAGGACAATGCAAGAATGGACAAAGAAAGCAATAAAGCCCATTTTTTACTCATAGCCTACAAATATAACACTTTCTGTCGTTTTTTCCATTCTTAAGAATACGGCTGAGATCCATTAAACCACCGCAAAAAAAGAGACGGCCCCTTTTGAGGTCGTCTCCTTCAACTATATGGTATTAAGGTTATTCCTTAACCGTATCTTTCACAGTATCGCTAAGTTTAGTGTAAAGAGCATCTGTCTTTTCGAGAATCTCTTTACGAAGTGCCGTGAAGTGCGCTTTCCTGCTTCCTTCCGCCTCTACATAAACTTTATCTTTAAGTTCGTTATAGAGATTTACGGCTTCTTCCATCAATTCAGCCACCTTCTCATCTGTCTGAGGACGAACTGCAGCCACTACTGAACAATCCTCGATAAAAGCACCAAGAACATATTCAATGTCTTTTTTTATGTCTCTGAGATTCATATCTGTGTTAATTAGAGTAAAAAGTAGCGGGGGCGGGGCACGATCCCGCGACCTCCGGATTATGAATCCGACGCTCTAACCAGCTGAGCTACCCCGCCTCATAACCCCCGAAGGGGTAGTTGAGATAGAAGGATTCGAACCCTCACTGACAGAGCCAGAATCTGTAGTGCTACCATTACACCATATCTCAATGAGTTGCCCCGGAACTGCCGTTCGCAGTTTTGGGACTGCAAATGTACAATAGTTTTGCTTAAATGCAAAATATTTCGACACAAAAAAGGAGCGGCCGTACGGTCACTCCATTCGATTTAATGTCAGTCGGAAGCTCTCTTACTTGCCGAGCTTCTCGGCTACCTTGTCACACGCATCCTTTACGGTTGCGATGGTGCTGGTTTCCTCATCAGGAATCTTGATGCCGAACACCTTCTCGAACTCCATAAGAAGCTCCACGGTGTCGAGGGAGTCAGCTCCAAGATCATTAGTGAAATTAGCGGTCTCAGTGACCTCTGAAGGCTCTACACCGAGCTTGTCAACGATTATCGCCTTGACCTTTTCTACAATTTCAGGATAATCCATAATGATAGATATTAAGTTTTATTAGTACATTTTTCCCAAACCAAAAGGGCCTGCAAAGTAACGGATAATTTTTCAAATATCCAAATCCCTCCCAACAGTCCTATTCCGGGACGCCTTTCTGCGGGCGGCTGAGTCCTGTCCATATCCGCAGGCCGTTGAGAGAATTGATGAAGTAGAAGCTGTACTTGATAAGGTATATGAGCGCATACGAGTCGGAACCGTGCGCGAGAGTCACGGCCCACATCACGACGGAGGCCACGTTGACTCCAATCCAGAAAATCCACTGCTCCATATACGCCATAGACATCAGCAGCTGCCCTATGATATTGCACATCATAGAGAGGGCGTCCGCAAAGATGGCCAGTTTCAGCACCTGCGCGGCCTGACGGCTTCCTATAGCGCAGAGTATCACATACGAGACGGCGAGTCCCGCAAGGAAAATCCCCCCGTACAGCAGCCACTGGCTGGAGGACAGCCGCCGGGCCCGCACCTGGCCGCCGGAATCCGCCCCGCGCCGCCGCCACTGGAAGAATCCCACGAACTGCATAGGCAGGAAGTAGAGCAGATGCAGGGCGGCGTTGCCGTATTTGCCTCCGGCAAAGCACATTGCGCCGTAGATGGCCACGTCGAAGAGTCCGAAAAGAAAGGTGAGAATCTTGGCGTTGGCCGAACACACGGTGCTGAGTATGCCCATAAGGGAGCCGAACGCCGCCACTATGAGCATCGCCTGTCCGGTCTGCGCGTCGCGGAGCTTGAGGAGCGTCGCCGCCGCCATCGCCGCAGTCATCCCGACAAGGATGAAGGCGCTGAAATACCTGTTGAATCTATTGTTGTCCATCGCTGAAGTGTTGTCTTATCCTTGAGGCAAGGGTCGGCCCGACCAGTTCGGAGAGCGCCTCTTCGGAAGCGGCGGCAATCCTCGCCACGCTGCCGAAATGCATCAGCAGCCGCTGCTCCGTCTGCTCCCCTACGCCGCGTATTTCCCGGAGTGCCGACGAAAGGGCCGCCTTGCTGCGCAGGGAGCGGTGGAAGGTGATGCCGAAGCGGTGCGCCTCGTCCCGCACCCTCTGGAGGAGCTTCAGAGCCTGTGAGTTGCGGTCAAGGAAGAGCGGATACGGATCCCCCACCCTTATCACCTCCTCAAGCCGCTTCGCCAGACCTATCACGGTGAGCCTGCGCTCAAGTCCGAGTTCGCAGATGGCCTGATATGCGAAATCCAGCTGGCCCTTGCCTCCGTCTATCACCACGAGCTGCGGCAGATCGTCCGGAGACTCCTCGCACAGCCGCGAATAGCGCCTGTTGACCACTTCCTTCATAGAGGCGTAGTCATTGGCCCCGACCACTGTCTTTATCTTGAATTTGCGGTAGTCTTTCTTCGAAGGCTCGCCTCCCCGGAAGACGACGCAGGACGCTACCGGATTGGTACCCTGGATGTTGGAGTTGTCGAAGCACTCGATATGCTCCGGGGTCACATCCATCCCTATCGCCTTGCGCAGCTCCTCAAGCACGGCGGCGCGGAACTCGTCGGGATCGGAGTGTTCCCTCTGGCGGAGGGAGTTGAAACGGAACTCGCGGGCGTTCTTGTCGCTGAGTTCCAGCAGGGCGAGCTTGTCGCCGCGCACCGGAATCCGGAACTCCACGCCCCCGATGCTCACGTCCGGAAGGAAAGGCACTATGACCTCGCGGCTCAGCTCCCCGAACTTGGACTCGATCTCGGCGATGAAGGTGCTGAGTACGGACGGGCGCTCCTCCTCGATATTCATCCTGAATCCCAGATTCAGCGACTGGATGACGGCCCCGCCCTTGATGCGCAGGAAGTTGCCGAACGCCTCCGCGCCGTCGAAGACCAGGGAGAACACGTCCACGTCCCGCTCCCCGGCGGCGGTGATGACGGACTTGGAGTAGTGGCTCTGAAGAGCGTCCATCTTCTGCTTGTAGAAGGCTGCGGCCTCGAAGTCCAGCTCTTCGGAAGCCTTGAGCATCCGGGCCTTGTAGTCCCGGATTATCCCGTTCGCGCCTCCGCTGAGCAGACGGACTATCTCGCCGATATATGCGCCGTACTCCTCACGGGAAATCCCCCCTATGCAGCACCCCTCGCAGCGGTGCAGATGCAGGTCGAGACAGGGGCGGAACTTGTGCCGCAGCACGGCGTCGGAGGTGATGGCAAGACGGCAGGAACGGACAGGATAATTGGCCTCGAAGAACTCCAGCAGAGCCCTCGCATGCATCACGGAGCTGTATGGGCCGAAGTAACGCGACCCGTTGCGGACTATCCTGCGGGTCAGGAACACTCTGGGGAACTCCTCGCCGGTGACGCATATCCAGGGATAGGTCTTGGAGTCCTTGAGCAGTATGTTGTAGCGGGGCTTGTACTGCTTGATGAGATTGTTTTCGAGCAGCAGCGCGTCCGCCTCGCTGTCCACGACGGAATACTGCACGTCGGCAATCTTCGAGACCAGCGTCCGCGTCTTGAGGGTCAGGCGCTCCGGACTGACGAAATACTGCGCGACCCGACGGTTGAGGTCCTTGGCCTTGCCGACATAAATCACAGTTCCCTCGGAGTTGTAGTATCTGTACACTCCGGGGGAATGTGGAAGCAGAGATATTTTCTCTTTAACGTCCAAGCGCCTCCGCGACGGCTTTCTCTATCTTGTCGCCTCTTAGACCGCGCTCGACAATCGTTCCGTCAGGGCCGACGAGCATAATGTGAGGGATGCCCTGGATGCCGTAGATGTCGGTCGGGATCCTCTGCGCATTGACAATCTGGCTCCATACGACTCCGTGTTCCTTGGCGGCCTTCGCCGTATCCTCCGGCTTGTCCCACACGGCCACGCTGAGCACGTCGAAGTCCTTGCCCTTATACTTGTCATAGACGGCGGCGATATTCGGAATCTCCCTCTTGCAAGGGCCGCACCAGGAAGCCCAGAAGTCCACGAGGACATATTTGCCCTTGCCCACATAGTCGGAGAACTTGACGGTGCTCTTCTCCGGAGAGGCCGGGTCCTGCACGACGGTGAAATCGACGAACATCTTGCCGGCGGCAGTGCCGCTCTTGGCGTCGAGTACGGCTTTGTGCTTGAGAATCGTCGAATCCTGCGCGGCTTCGCCCTTAAGCAGATCCATAATCTCAATCTGCTGCCCGTCCTCAAGCATATCCCACATATCGTTGACCGCGGCTACGGCAAGCTTGCCGGACGGATTCTTCCTGACAAGGGCCAGCCTCTCGTCCACGAAGCGGCTTATGGCCTCGTCGCTGTTCTTTCCCAGAGCCTCCCGCTTCGCCTCGGAGGTGAGGGTGGAGTCGCTCTGAATCTTCTTGACGGCAGCCTCGTAGTCTGCCATAAACTTCTCCGTGCCGGCCTTGTAGTCGGCGAGCTGCTGCTCCTCGGAAGCACTCTTGCAGCCCGCTGCAAGTACAAGCAGGGCGGCTGCTACAAACATAAATCTCTTCTTCATAACACTACTTGTTAAAAAAATGCCGGCCCGCAACTTCACGAACCGGCACAAATATAGTAATTCTCAGTAATTCCGAAAAAATTACTTCTGATTGTCCCTGCGAGGACGGCGGTCATCGCGGCGCGGGCGACGGTCGCGGTCTGAGCGTCCGCCACGGTTCTGGCCGGAGGCCTGGGCATTGGCTGCGGAGAGGGCCGCAGGAGTGAGATCCTGCTTGCCGTAACGCTCGCCGTTGCAGATCCACACCTTGATACCGAGAGTGCCGACCTTGGTGTTGGCCACCGCGAGAGCGTAGTCGATGTCCGCACGGAATGTGTGGAGAGGCGTACGGCCTTCCTTGAACATCTCGTTGCGGGCCATTTCGGCTCCGCCTACACGACCGCTGATAAGCACCTTGATGCCTTCCGCACCCACTCTCATAGTGTTTGCGACGGCCATCTTGATGGCGCGGCGGTAGGAGACACGACCCTCAATCTGACGGGCGATGCTGTCCGCCACGATGTTGGCATCCACCTCCGGGCGCTTAACCTCGAATATGTTGATCTGAACGTCCTTGCTGGTGACCTTCTTGAGCTCCTCCTTGAGCTTGTCGACCTCGGTGCCGCCCTTGCCGATGATGAATCCCGGACGTGCGGCATAGATGGTGACGGTGATGAGCTTGAGGGTCCTCTCGATGATGATCCTGCTGAGGCTGGCCTTAGCGAGACGCTTGCCAAGATACTTGCGGATCTCGTAGTCCTCTGCTATCTTTTCCGCGTAGTTGCCACCGCACCAGTTAGAGTCCCAACCGCGGGTGATACCGATTCTGTTGCTGATAGGATTTGTTTTCTGTCCCATATTACTTATTCTCCACCGGTTGTTTTACATCAAGGATGACGGTAACGTGATTGGAACGCTTGCGGATGCGGCCGGCCCTGCCCTGAGGACAAGGACGGATGCGCTTGAGCGTGCGTCCGGCTCCGACCATAATGGTCTTCACATATACGTTGCCGTTGTCCAGCTCTTTGCTCTTGTCCGGATTCTTGGACTCCCAGTTCGCGATGGCGCTGCGGAGAAGTTTCTCGAGACGGACAGAAGGCTCTCTCTTCGAGAATTTCAGAAGATCGAGGGCGCGGTTCACTTCCACTCCGCGGACAGTATCTGCAACGAGACGCATCTTGCGCGGGGATGTAGGCACGTCATTCAGCTTAGCGACGGCTGTCACTTTCTTCGCCTCCTTGAGGCGCTCAGCCATAAGTCTTTTACGCTTTCCCATAATGATTACTTCTTATTGTTACCTGAATGACCTCTGAATGTACGGGTAGGGGCGAACTCTCCGAGCTTGTGCCCCACCATCTGCTCCGTAACGTAAACAGGAATAAACTTGTTTCCGTTATGGACCGCGATAGTATGGCCGATGAAGTCAGGGGAGATCATACTGGCGCGTGACCAGGTCTTGACCACTTCCTTCTTCTTGCTGCCATCATTCATCGCGAGAACTCTCTTCTCGAGAGCTTCCTGAATATATGGACCTTTTCTTAATGAACGACTCATAATCTCTAAAGTTTAAT
>CAVGPE010000096.1:787-6137 GCA_963631065.1 Ruminococcus bicirculans (ex Wegman et al. 2014) | reverse complement strand
GCATAAGGGCTTCCTCCCTCCAGTCGCCGAAGAGGTCTCCGGAGATGCAAGGGTTTGATTTGCTGCCGTTTATGCTTGACGCTCCCTCGAATATGAAGAAGTCCTCCACCTTGCGGGTCTGAGGGTTGAACTTGAGGACCTTGTTGCCGTCCAGAAGCTCGCGGGAGAGGTCGCCGTCCCACCAGATGGCGAAATTCTGGCTCGCCGGCTTCTCGCCTATGCTCTCGCCCCTGTAGTTGCGCAGAGTTCCGGAGGCGGAGGTCCAGAGTTCCCAGCCAGGATTGGTCGGGTCGATGTCGGCAGCCATAGTGCGCCCCACGTCGGTATTGGAAGGGATGCGGAAATAGAGCTTGCCCGTACGCGCGTCGGTGAGGGTGCTTCCTATTCCTCTGGTCTCGTGTCCAATCCATACCTGAAGCTCGTCGCTTCCCGGAATCATAGCGCCGATGTGCATCGCGTCACCGTGGCGGAAGTTCGTATTGTAGAGGCCGGTGCCGTCGTGGTCGATGCAGCAGGCTCCATAGACTATTTCGTCGCAGCCGTCCCCGTCCACGTCTGCCACGCGGAGGTTGTGGTTGCCCTGTCCGTCGTATTCGTTGAGTTCAGGCTTGCTGTGCGAGTCGAAGAACCAGCGGAGTTTCAGCTCCTTGCCGTCCCAGTCGTATGCGGCGAGGGTCGCCCTGGTGTAGTAGCCGCGGCACATCACCACGCTCGGATGCTCGCCGTCGAGATAGGCTATGCCGGCCAGATGGCGGTCGGAGCGGTTGGCGTGGGTGTCTCCCCAGCTGCCGTTCTCTCCGCGTCCCGGGAGATAGTCTATGGTCTGCATTGCGGCTCCCGTGCGTCCGTTGAATATGGTGAGATACTCGTTCCCCGACATTATGCGTCCGAGAAGCTTCTCGCCGTGTTCGCGGTAGTCCGCAGAAGGGTCTCCGATGACCTTGCCAGTGCCGTCAACGGTGCCGTCGGAGGTCTTTAGCACCATCTCCGCGCATCCGTCTCCGTCGAGGTCATAGACCATCATCTGGGTGTAATGGGCTCCCGCGCGGATGTTGCGTCCGAGGTCCACTCTCCAGAGTCTCGTCCCGTCGAGCTTGAGGCAGTCGATGACTACGGTGCCCGTGTAGCCGCTGTGCGCGTTGTCGTGTGCGTTGGAAGGATCCCATTTGAGGAAAATCTCATATTCCCCGTCACCGTCCACATCCCCTATCGAGCAGTCGTTGGGGCTGTATGTGGCGACTTCGCCGTTAGGCATCGTCTGGTCTGCGGGCTTGTCAAGGGCGATAGGGATATAGCCCTGCGGAGCGTTTGCAGGCAGGGTGAAGCTGCCGGAAGAAATCTTGCCCTTGTGCGGGCGGACTTCATAAGTGGCGGCCGCATCGGAGGAGTTGCTGTCAACGAACCAGCAGACATCCTTTATCGGCTTGGAGTTGACCTTCGCCCCGTCGCGGTAGATGTCGAAAGCGGCGCCCGTAGGGTCGGAAGTCAGGTAGCGCCAGCTTATGAACACTTCCGACGGACTCTTGCGGACGGCGATGACTCCGCGTCCGAGAGGCTCCATCTTCAGTTTCGAGAAATCGTAGGCCGTCTGTGCGGGACAGAATGTCACCAGGCACAGGAGGGCGATGATGAGGGATGTGATTTTTTTCATTGTGGTTATCGTAAAAACTATTCGTTCAAAGTTACGAAATATTATGCCATTTCTAAAAAATATGCCGTATTTTTGCGATAATATTAAAAATAATACCAATTACCAGTCCAATGAAACGATTTTTTCTGACAATTCTCGCTCTGTCCGTGATGATTCCCGCCGGAGCGAAGAAGGTTAAACCGCAGCCGCTGCTCTTCCCTGACGGGACTCCTGTCTCCGAGTGGTTCAAAGACGCTTCCGTGCCTGACCCGCAGAGCCTCGGCAAACAGTATAATATCGCCGACTTCGGCGCTATAAGCGATCCGAACAATGTGCAGACCGAGCTTATCCAGAGCGTGATAGACAAGGCTGCCGAAGAGGGCGGCGGAGTGGTGGTCATCCCGGAGGGCATATACAAGAGCGGTGCTCTCTTCTTCCGTCAGGGGACACACCTCTATCTGTCGAGGGGCGCGGTGCTGCTGGGCAGCGAGTTTATCTACGACTTCCCGGTCATCACCACCCGCATCGAGGGCGAGGTGTGCAAGTATTTCGCGGCCCTTCTCAATGTGGACGGACTCGACGGCTTCACCCTCAGCGGACCCGGGACGGTGGACGGCAACGGCAGCCCGTATTGGAGGGCCTTCCGCATACGCCGCCAGTGGAATCCCAAATGCACCAACAAGGACGAGCAGAGGCCGCGTCTTCTGCATATCTCCAACAGCCGCAACATAACGGTGGCCGACGCCACTCTGCAGAACTCCCCGTTCTGGACCTGCCACGTATATAAGACTGACCACATCAAGCTGATGAACCTCAGGATTTTCTCTCCTGTCTCCCCGATACGCTCCGCGAGTGCCGACGGAATAGACCTCGATGTATGCTCCAATGTGCTGGTCAAGGGATGCCGCATCACGGTGAACGATGACGCCATCTGCTTCAAGGGCGGCAAGGGCCCGTGGGCGGACAAGGACGAGAACAACGGCCCGAACTGCAACATACTCGTCGAGGACTGCTTCTTCGACCGCACGACAGGCAGCTGCCTCACCTGCGGAAGCGAATGTATACAGACCCACAACATCCTGATACGCAACTGCAAGGTGGATCGCGGACAGTCCCTGCTCCAGCTCAAGATGCGTCCGGACACTCCTCAGCACTACGAGTTCATCACCCTCGACGGCATAGAGGGCAGCTGCCGCTGCGTGATAAGCGTCGCTCCGTGGAGACAGTTCTTCGACCTGAAGGACCGTCAGGACATCCCGCGCTCATACGGCGAACACATCATCCTGCGCAATCTCGACCTTGAGTGCGCCAGCTTCGCGAACATCTCTCCGAAGCCGGACGAGTACACTCTCGATGACATAACGTTCGAAAACGTCAAGGTCACCACGCCGAAGCCGGAGTGGGAGAGCTCAGCCATCAGCAACCTCAAAATCATTAACACCTATATCAACGGCGTCAAGCAGTAGGTATGATTTTTGAAACCCGTAATGGACACAAATAACACATTAACCGCTAATAAAATAAATTCAATGAAGAAAATTTTTCTTGTCGCGGCGCTTGTCTTCGCCGCGTTCTCTTCTGCGAATGCCCAGTTCGGCAAGTTCCAGCCTTCCGAGAAGAAGGTCGTAAAGGACGGGCAGACAGGTATTCCGCTCATTCTTCTCACTGACACGCAGAAGAACGACAAATTCATCTATCAGACGGACCCTATGTGGACTCCGGACGGGAAATATCTGCTTTTCCGTTCTTCGACCAGAGCCGGCGAGGAGCAGCAGGAGCGCACTATGCCGGACGGAAGGGTGGTCAAGTTCGCCCCGACCCAGTTCTTCTTTGTCGAGGTAGCCACTGGCAAGACCATTCAGGTGACCGAGGGCAGCGTGGGTGCGGTGTTCCTCGCCAACCGTTCCAACAGGCTCTTCGTCAATCTGCGTGAAGGAGAGGACTGGACGCTTTATGTGATGAATCTGGACACGCTCTTCGCGGATGCGAAGAAGAACGCCGCCGGCCCTTTCAAGAGCTATCTCGACAAGATAGGCGTGTTCCCTTCAGACCCGCAGATGGGCCGTCCGGGAGGATGGTGCGTCAACAGCGAGGATGAATATGCCTTCATCACCGTGACCCGCGAGGGTACTCCGGAAGAAATCGCCGCGATGCACGCCAAGGCTTTCGTCCCTCGCGACGACCAGCCGGTGAAGGTCTCCCAGACCCTGAGCGGCATCCGCAAGATGAATCTCAAGACCGGCGAGGTTACGAAGATCTGCGATGTGGACTTCAAGGTGGGCCATATCCAGGCCAGCCGCTTCCGTCCTAACGAGATTGTGTTCTGCTGCGAGACCGGAGGAGACGCCGACCAGAGGATGTGGTATGCCGACGCTGACGCCTGCACCTACAGGCCTCTCTACAAGGAGACCCCGCTCGACTGGGTGACCCACGAGACTTTCGGCACCGAGGATTATGTATATTTCAATGTACTCGGATGGCAGGACCGCCTCCGCAAGCAGGCAAGCGGCATCTTCCGCATCAACCTCCGCACCGATGACGTAGAGTGCCTCGGCAACGTGGAGATGGAGAAGGACCGCCAGAGCGCCCTGCGCGGAAGGGGATTCTGGCACTGCAACTCCACCCGTGACAACCAGTGGGCGGCAGGCGATACCTTCGGCGGAGACGTGTGGGTGATCAATGTCGCGAACGGCTACCGCCATATGATCGCTTCCGACCTCAAGATGGCTCCGGACCACGCTCAGCCTTTCTTCAGCCCGGACGGCACGAAGCTCTGCTTCCAGAGCGGCCACTATTCCGACGGCAAGAGACTCTGCCTCGTGATGGTCGACCTGACCAAGCTCCCGTTCTATAAGCAGTACAACAACAAGTAAGTTCCAATCGCTTTATAATCAAGCAAGAGACCCGTCAGCAACTGGCGGGTCTCTTTCGATTCTGATGCGGCGGGGAATCCCTGCTATTGCAGGAGATTCTCCTTGAACTCTATCTCGACTATGCGGAGTTCGCTGTTCTTCTTGTCGGCGTCTTTGGCCTTGAAGAGGTCGAGTTCTCCGGCGGCCGGGGCTACGACTTCGACGATTCCGCCGAAGGCATCCTCATCCCGGGCCGAACCCTTGAGACGTATGGTGATCTCGCGGGTCATCACCGGCTTCACGTTCAGGTGTACGTATCCGAGCGACCTTTCCGTCTCGCCCTCCCAGATGAGGGTGTCGCCGGCGTAGATTTCAACCGGGTAGCTGCGCATTCTCCATCCGGTGAACTTGACGCAGACCTCGTCTATCTGGGCCATTCTTCCAAGCTGATAGGTAATCCAGCCGGTGGAGAGATGTCCGTCGTTGGTCCACTCGCTGAGTTCGTTGTCGTCGAAGCTGGCTGCGGCCTTGTCGGAGTTGGCCCCGGCTGTCGCGCCGACGATCTCGACATCCACGCAGCGGTCGTAGTATGACGGGGTCTGCGGGGTCTCGCCCCTGGTCAGCTGTCCCTTGAGATGGTCTCCCGGGATGTAGGTGCTGAGGCCTCCCGATGTCTGGAACGGCACTGTCTCAAGCGATATCTCCGCGCCTTTGAGACCCTCGGCGGAAGCCTTGAGGGTGACCTTCCCCGGGGTCGTGGTGGAGCGGATGACGGCTCTGTTGATGCCGCACTCCACAGGGAAGTCCTTGGCGAGGATGAAGTTGTCCGGACCCTGCGCGAGTCCTCCCCTCCATTCCGCCGGTCCGG
>CAVGPE010000096.1:0-777 GCA_963631065.1 Ruminococcus bicirculans (ex Wegman et al. 2014) | reverse complement strand
GTCCGGGCCCTGTGCGAGGCCTCCTCTCCACTCGGCGGGTCCGGAGAGTTCGTAGCGAATCATATCGTTGGCGAGAGGACATCTGCGGCCCTGCGCATCGACTACTTCAATCTGCACGAGAGCCACGTCAGCCCCGTCGGCCTTCCATCCTGAAGGATTCTCAATCTTGGAGAGCCTGATGGCCTCCGGTTTGCCGGCGGTTTCGATGGCGTAGCGCGCCACCTCCCTGCCGCCGTTATAGCCGACGGCCTCGATTGTACCGGGTTCGAATGCCACATTTCTCCAGGTGAAGAGGAACTGATACTGCTGGCTGCTGTCCTTGAGTTCCTTGCCGTTGAGCAGGAGTTTTACCGTCTCGGTGTTGGAAACGACATAGACGGGCTTCACCGTCCCCTCGTCGTAGTTCCAGTGTCCGACTATGTAGATGCGCGGGTTCTCGATGTCCACCCAGCCGTCCCACATCACCTGATGGGCGAAGAATCCGTCCTTCGGGATGCGGAGAGGGTCGGTGACCCCGCTGCGGCGGTAGTTCTCCACTCCTCTGAAATGGGTGTTGGAGTCCGAGAAGATAATCTTGGCCCCGCCGGAGGAGATGCGCTGTCCGGAGCCGGCCCTTTCCCTGTAGTAGTCATACCAGCGGCGGACGAGCTCAACGGTGAACAGGTCCTGATTGTGGTTGTACGGAGACGCGTCCCCCTTGACGGTAGTGTTGCTCATCGCGGAGTGGAAGCCCGTGTTGCCCTCGCCTTCCTTGTGGAAAGGATAGGAGTACTCGTC
>CAVGPE010000095.1:0-9283 GCA_963631065.1 Ruminococcus bicirculans (ex Wegman et al. 2014) | reverse complement strand
CGGATCTTCTGGAGGTGCAGCTGAAGTCGTTCAAGGACTTCTTCCAGCTTGAGACTACCCCGGAGAACAGGAAGAATGAAGGCCTGTATCAGGTTTTCCAGGAGATCTTTCCGATAGAGGACACGCGGAACAGCTATAAGCTCGAGTTTATCGACTATTTCATCGATCCGCCGCAGTACTCGATTGAGGAGTGTCTTGACAGAGGGCTGACCTACAATGTTCCTCTAAAGGCCAAGCTCCGCCTCTCCTGCACGGATTCCGAACACGAGGACTTCGACACCAGAGTTCAGGATGTCTATCTCGGGAACATCCCGTATATGACTCCTGCCGGCACGTTCGTGATCAACGGTTCAGAGCGTATCATCGTGTCCCAGTTGCACAGGTCTCCGGGAGTGTTCTTCGACCAGAGCATGCACGCCAACGGCACGAAGCTCTATTCCGCCCGCATCATTCCGTTCAAGGGGTCCTGGATAGAGTTCGCCACCGACATCAACAACGTGATGTACGCCTATATCGACCGCAAGAAGAAGCTGCCTGTCACGACGCTTCTCAGGGCGATAGGCTTCAATGCGGACAAGGACATCATTGACATCTTCGACCTTGCGGACGAAATCACGGTAAGCGAAGCGGAACTCGAAGCGAACAAGGGCCGCAAGCTCGCCAACAATGTGCTCAAGACCAAGTTCGAGGACTTCATCGACGAGGACACCGGAGAAGTCACCCCGGTAGAGCGCATCGAAATCATCGTCAAGAGAGGCGAAATACTCGACGACGATACCATAAGCGCCATCCTGCAGGCCGACGAGAAGACCATCCTTCTCCAGAAGGACGAGGCGAACTCCAACGAATATGCCATCATATTCAACACCCTGCAGAAGGACCCGACCAATACGGAGATAGAGGCCGTCAACTACATCTACAAGCAGCTCCGCAATTCGGAACCGCCTGACGAGAGTACGGCGAGAGACGTCATCGACAAGCTCTTCTTCTCCGAAAAGAGATACGACCTCGGCAATGTCGGACGCTACAGGCTCAACAAGAAGCTCGGTCTCACGACCGACCCTGACGTGCGCGTGCTGACCAACACCGACATCATCGAGATTATCAAATATCTCATCCAGCTCATCAACTCCAAGGCGACGGTCGACGATATCGACCACCTCTCCAACCGCCGCGTGCGCACTGTCGGAGAGCAGCTCGCCAACCAGTTCAGCGTGGGCCTCAGCCGTATGGCGAGGACCATCAGGGAGAGGATGAATGTGCGCGACAGCGAACAGTTCAACCCTATCGACCTCATCAATGCCAAGACTCTCTCGTCGGTGATCAACTCATTCTTCGGGACGAGCCAGCTGTCGCAGTTTATGGACCAGACCAACCCTCTTGCGGAAATCACCCACAAGAGACGTCTGTCGGCCCTCGGCCCGGGAGGTCTGAGCAGGGACAGGGCCGGATTCGAGGTCAGGGACGTGCATTACACACACTATGGCCGCCTCTGCCCTATCGAGTCTCCTGAAGGCCCTAATATCGGACTCATCTCGTCCCTGTGCGTATATGCGCGCATAGACGACCTCGGATTCATCGAGACTCCGTACCGCGACGTGAATGACGGCAAGGTTGACCTCAGCGCCGCCGGCTGCCACTATATGAGCGCGGAGGAAGAGGAGGACAAGCTCGTCTCCCTCGCCAATGTCAAGATGGACGACGAGGGCAACATACTCGAAGACCGCATCCAGTGCCGCCTTGAGGCCGACTTCCCTGTCGTCACCAAGGATCAGGTCGACTATATGGATGTCGCCCCTAACCAGATGGCTTCCGTGGCGGCTTCCCTGATTCCGTTCCTCGAGCACGACGATGCGCACCGCGCCTTGATGGGTGCGAATATGATGCGTCAGGCCGTGCCGCTTCTCAAGCCGGAGTCCCCTATCGTGGGTACCGGTCTGGAGGAGAGGGCCTGCGTCGATTCCCGCACGCAGTTCGTAGCCGAGCGCAAGGGTGAAGTCACCTATGTCGACGCCAACGAAATCCGCGTCCGCTACGAGCGTACCGAAGGCGAGAATTTCGTCAGCTTCTCTCCGGAGGAGACCACGTACAAACTGCCTATCTACCGCAGGACCAACCAGAGCACGACCGTGACCCTCAAGCCTATAGTGAGGAAGGGAGACAAGGTCGAGAAGGGGCAGGTGCTCACCGAAGGCTATGCCACACAGGACGGAGAGCTCGCGCTCGGACGCAACCTGAAGGTCGCCTTTATGCCGTGGAAGGGCTACAACTATGAGGATGCCATCGTGCTGTCCGAGGAGATGGTGAAGTGGGACGTGCTGACTTCCGTCCATGTGGACGAGTACCTCACCGAGGTGCGCGACACCAAGCGCGGAATGGAGGAGCTCACCTCCGACATCCCTAATGTCAGCGAAGACGCTACCCGCAACCTCGGCGAGGACGGCATCGTCCGCATCGGAGCGCATATCGAGCCGGGCGACATAATGATCGGCAAGATAACCCCTAAGGGAGAGAGCGACCCTTCACCTGAGGAGAAGCTCCTGAAAGCCATCTTCGGCGACAAGGCCGGCGACGTCAAGGACGCTTCGCTCAAAGCGAACCCGTCGCTGAGCGGAACCGTAATCAAGACCGCGCTCTACACCAAGCTCTCCAAGGAGGGCAACCGCAAGAGTGCCGCCAAGAACGACCAGAAGGCCCGTCTGGAGATGCGTCAGGCAGAGTATGACCGCAAGGCGGAGAAGCTCTATTCCGACTTCCTGCAGAAACTCGTCGTGCTGACCAAGAACAAGAAGAGCGCCGGCATCACCGACCTCTACGGTGTGGAGATTCTCGCCAAGGACAAGAAAATCACCACCGAAGTGCTGAAGAGCATCGACTACAACAATATCAACTCCAACAAGTGGACTTCCGAGAAGGAGACCAACGCTCTCATCCGCGACCTCATCAACAACTACTGCATCGCCCTCAAGACGGAGCAGGCGGTATGCAAGCGCGAGATGGACAAAATCAAAATCGGAGACGAGCTTCCTAACGGCGTGATGCAGATTGCCAAGGTCTATATCGCCAAGAAGCGCAAAATCACCGTGGGTGACAAGATGGCCGGCCGTCACGGCAACAAGGGCATCGTGGCCAAGATTGTGCGTCAGGAGGATATGCCGTTCCTCGAGGACGGTACTCCTGTGGACATCGTGCTGAACCCTCTCGGCGTGCCTTCCCGTATGAACCTCGGACAGATTTACGAGACCGTTCTCGGATGGGCGGGCTACAGGCTCGGGCTGAAGTTCAGCACCCCTATCTTCGACGGTGCGAGCATCGATGAGATATGCGACTACACCGACAAGGCCGGCGTGCCTCGTTTCGGCAAGACGCATCTGCGCGACGGCGGCACCGGAGACTACTTCGACCAGCCTGCGACCGTCGGCGTGATTTATATGATTAAGCTCGGCCATATGGTCGACGACAAGATGCACGCGCGTTCCATCGGTCCGTACTCGCTGATTACCCAGCAGCCTCTCGGAGGCAAGTCACAGTTCGGAGGACAGAGGTTCGGAGAGATGGAGGTATGGGCCCTCGAAGCATTCGGCGCGGCCAACGCCCTCCAGGAAATCCTGACCGTCAAGTCCGACGACGTGGTCGGCAGGTCCAAGACCTACGAAGCCATCGTCAAGGGTGACCCTATCCCTCCTGCAGGCATTCCGGAATCCCTCAACGTGCTTCTCCACGAACTCCGCGGACTCGGCTTAAAGGTAACATTGGAGTAATTTGTCAGAACGAACAGTAATATGCCAGCTTTCAATAACAAAGACAATAAAATCAAGAGCAACTTCCAGACGATAAGCATCTCGCTCGCGTCGCCGGAGGACATCACCGCGCGTTCCTGCGGCGAGGTTCTCAAGCCGGAGACCGTCAACTACAGGACCTACAAGCCTGAGCGCGACGGACTCTTCTGCGAGAAAATCTTCGGCCCGACCAAGGACTACGAGTGCTACTGCGGCAAGTATAAGAGAATCCGCTACCGCGGCATCGTCTGCGACAGGTGCAACGTGGAAGTCACCGAGAAGAAGGTGCGCCGCGAAAGGATGGGCCATATCAGCCTGACCGTTCCGGTGGCGCACATCTGGTACTTCAAGTCCGCGCCGAACAAGATTTCCGCTCTGCTCGGACTCCCGGCCAAGAAGCTCGAATCCGTAATCTACTATGAGAAGTACATAGTGGTCAAGCCGGGTGCGGCCGATGTCGAGAAGATGGCTCTCCTCTCCGAGGACGAGTATCTCGACGTGCTGGCGCGTATCCCGGGCAACGGCAACCTTCCGGATTCCGACCCTGACAAGTTCATCGCCAAGATGGGCGCGGAGGGAGTCTATGACCTGCTAAAGGAGATAGATGTGGAGGAACTCGGCAGAGAACTCAGGGCGAGGATGCTCGTGGAGACCTCCCAGCAGCGCAAGGCCGAGATTCTGAAGAGGCTTCAGGTCGTGAAGTGGTTTCAGGAGTCACAGGGCATCAACCGCCCGGAGTGGATGATAATGAAGGTCATTCCGGTGATTCCGCCGGATCTGCGGCCTCTCGTTCCGCTCGACGGCGGACGCTTCGCGACGACAGACCTCAACGACCTCTACCGCCGCGTCATCATCCGCAACAACCGTCTCAAGAGGCTTATCGAAATCAAAGCTCCGGAGGTCATCCTTCGCAACGAGAAGCGCATGCTTCAGGAAGCCGTGGATTCCCTCTTCGACAATTCCAAGAAATCCTCAGCCGTCAAGAGCGAGTCCAACAGGGCGCTCAAGTCGCTCTCCGATTCACTCAAGGGCAAGCAGGGACGCTTCCGTCAGAACCTCCTCGGAAAGCGTGTGGACTACTCCGCACGTTCGGTCATAGTCGTGGGGCCGGAACTCAATATGCACGAGTGCGGACTTCCTAAGTTTATGGCTGCCGAACTCTACAAGCCGTTCATCATCCGCAAGCTCATCGAGCGCGGCATCGTGAAGACCGTGAAGTCGGCCAAGAAGATAGTGGACCGCAAGGACCCTGTTATCTGGGACATACTCGAGAATGTGATGAAGGGACATCCGGTGCTGCTCAACCGTGCGCCGACCCTGCACAGGCTCGGTATCCAGGCCTTCCAGCCGAGGATGATCGAGGGCAAGGCCATACAGCTGCATCCGCTCGCCTGCACCGCGTTCAACGCGGACTTCGACGGAGACCAGATGGCGGTACACCTCCCTCTGGGCAACGCCGCCATAATGGAGGCGCAGCTTCTGATGCTCGGTTCGCAGAACATCCTCAACCCTGCCAACGGCGCACCTATCACGGTGCCTTCGCAGGATATGGTGCTGGGTCTGTACTACATCACGAAAATCCGTCCGGGGGCCAAGGGAGAGAACAAGAGATTCTACTCCGCGGAAGAGGTGATTGTGGCCTACAACGAGAAGGCTATCGATATGCACGCCAAAATCCATGTCCGCATCCCTGCGGACAAGCAGAACCCTTCAAAGGGGACTCAGATGGTGGAGACCACCGCAGGCCGCATAATCGTGAACCAGTATGTGCCGGACGAAGTGCCGTATGTCAATGAGGTTCTCGGCAAGAAGTCCCTCAGGAAAATCATCACCGATGTCATCAAGCACACCGGTGTGACCCGTACCGCACAGTTCCTCGACGACATCAAGAATCTCGGATACGACCAGGCGTTCCGCGCCGGCATCTCCTTCAACCTCGGCGACGTGCTGGTCCCTGCAGAGAAGACTTCTCTCGTGGAGGACGCGTACAGACAGGTTGCAGGTATCCGGGACGACTACGACAACGGTTTCATCACCAACAACGAACGATACAACAAGGTCATCGACCTCTGGTCCGCAGTGGACAACAAGCTCACCAAGATTGTGACCAATCAGATTTCCGCCGACCAGCAGGGATTCAACCCTGTCTATATGATGCTGGATTCCGGAGCCCGCGGTTCCACCACCCAGATCAAGCAGCTCTCCAACCTCAAGGAGGGTATGACGGTGCTCGAGTACTTCATCTCCACCCATGGTGCACGAAAGGGTCTTGCCGATACCGCGCTCAAGACGGCGGATGCGGGTTATCTGACCAGACGACTGGTCGATGTGTCGCACGACGTGATTATCAACGAGGAGGACTGCGGTACGCTCCGCGGACTCATCGCCACCGCCATCAAGAACAAGGACGAGGTCGTGGAGTCTCTCGGCGAGAGAATCCTCGGACGCACCTCCGTTCACGACATCTTCAACCCTCTCACCGGAGAGCTGATCATCAAGGCCGGCGAGGAGATTCGGGAGAAGGAGGCGGACCTCATCGATTCGCTGCCTATCGAGCAGGTTGAAATACGTTCCGTACTCACCTGCGAGAGCCGCAAGGGAGTCTGCGCAAAGTGCTACGGACGCAACCTTGCCACAAGCCGTATGGTCGAGAGAGGCGAGGTGGTCGGAGTCATCGCGGCACAGTCCATCGGCGAGCCTGGTACGCAGCTTACCCTGCGGACCTTCCACGTCGGCGGTACAGCCTCGTCTTCCGCTGCGGATTCGTCCATCGAGTCCAAGTACAACGGTGTCCTCAAGTTTGAGGAACTCCGCACCATCGACAGGATTACCGACGAGGGCAAGACCGAAGTCGTGGTAGTCAGCCGTATGGCCGAACTGCGCATCATAGACGAGAACACCGGCATCACCTTCTCACAGTACGACGTGCCTTACGGAGCTGTGCTCTACAAGGGCGACGGGGCCAAGGTGAAGAAGGGCGACCTCATCTGCGACTGGGACGCATACAACGCGACCACCATAGTCGAGACTGCGGGTACAGTGCGTTTCGAGAATATGATCGAGGGCGTGACCTTCCAGAAGGAGAGCGCCGACGAATACTCCACCAGCACCGACAAGGTCATCATCGAATCCAAGGACAAGACGAAGAGTCCTACTCTGGTCATCCTCAATGATGCCGGAGAGAGCGTCAAGCAGTACAACCTGCCTGTCGGAGCGCATCTTATGGCCGAGAACGGCAACAAGGTCAAGGTCGGAGAGGTCATCATGAAAATCCCTCGCGCCATCGGAAAGGCCAGCGACATCACCGGCGGTCTGCCGCGTGTGACCGAGCTCTTCGAGGCGCGCAATCCGTCAAGTCCGGCGATTCTCTCCGAGATTAACGGAGAAGTTCTGATGGGCAAGGTCAAGAGGGGCAACCGCGAGATTATCGTACACAACAAGTACGGAGTCGAGAAGCACTACCTCGTGCCGCTCAGCAAGCAGATTCTCGTGCAGGAGAACGACTATGTCAAGGCGGGCACCCCGCTCTCCGACGGCGGAGTCTCTCCGAGCGACATCCTCAACATCCTCGGGCCTGTCAAGGCGCAGGAGTACATCGTCAACGAAGTGCAGGCCGTATATCGCCTTCAGGGTGTGAAAATCAACGACAAGCATTTCGAAATCATAGTGCGCCAGATGATGCGCAAGGTCGAGATCACCAGTCCGGGCGACACCGAGTTCCTCAGCGAGGAGATGGTGGACAAGTGGAGATTTATGGAGGTCAACGACAGCATCTACGGCAAGTACTATGTACTCGGTGCCGGCGCATCGCAGCGCTTCGAGCCGGGGCAGATTATCTCCGCCCGCGACCTGCGCGGCGAGAACGCCTCGCTTGAGCGTCAGGGACTTGAGCCTGTGACCGCGCGTCCGACCCGTCCTGCCACCGCACGCCTTGTGCTTCAGGGCATCACGAGGGCCGCGCTGAAGACCGACAGCTTCATCTCCGCAGCTTCATTCCAGGAGACCACCAAGGTTCTGAGCGAAGCCGCCATCCGCGGCCGCGTCGACCACCTCGAAGGCCTCAAGGAAAATGTCATCTGCGGACATCTGATTCCTGCCGGAACGGGTCTCAAGGAGTACCAGGACATCATCGTCGGCCGCAAGGACGACCTTGCACAGGAACTAAGCGAGCTTTAAGCTACGGCTTGTCTGCAATAAGAAGAGCCCGGCGGTTCCCCGCCGGGTTCTTCTTGCTTTTATCTGACGGCCCGATTACCGCTTCGCCGCAGCCCTCCAGGATTTACCGGTCACGACAGGCGGATGCAGAGGCTCGCGACGGGTCCGGTGTCCCGACCACATAGGCGAGGCCGTTGATGAGGTCTTGCGGTTGATCTCATCATATTTGACAAAATCTTCGTAGTCGTATTCCCAGCTGTCGCCGTAGGCAAGCTTGTGGATGCGGTAATAGATTGCCTCGCGGGACGGGGCGTTGAATCCGCCCGTATTGTAGCGCATAATGGAGTTCTCAGTAGGCCTCCAGACACCGGTCCAATAAGTCAAGCCGCCCTCAAATGCGCCCAGTCCGTCATAGGCGTACCTTGAATCGCTAAGGAATCCGCTCCAGCGGATTGCCGACAAATCGTCCGTGAAATCGACATTCTTCCACCAGCCCCAATCGCTTTGCTGCGATTGAGTCTGAGAGACATAATCGCTCGGCACAGCCCCCATACTTTCGTAGGCATATTCGTCGGCGAGTTTCGCGAATCCGTGCCCGCAGGCCTCGTGATGGAGCAGCTGCGCGAAAGTCTCCTTGTCACCGCCATTAGGGAAGTAGGCCACGGAGACTCCGCTGCCATAAGTGCCGGTCTCTGATGACGGATAGTACATCCAACAGGTTCCGGCATAGTTGTCGGAATTCATCGCGACCACAATCAGCGTCTCGTCCATATCCTGCTCACCGACGGCCTTAAGCGCGTATTCGAAGCACTTGCTGTCATTGCCGCCGACAAGAGTTCCGTCACCGAAATATCCGCCGAGCGCAGCCCCATCGTGCTCATAGCCTTCCGTGGCTGACACCACATTGACGCTGTACACATTGAAGCAGTCACGGAATGACTTATACGGTTCCTCCGTGAAGAGATTGTCGTATATGTACTTCATATCCGCCCCATATGTCCCGTCCGCAATCTGGCGGTCGCTGTAAGCGTCCCCCATCAGGACTATGTTGATTCCCTTGCCTTCGGTCGCAGACTGCAAGGTCGTGACGGTGCCGTTCTGGGAATAGTCGCTTGAGACGTAATAGTCCGGAATCCACTCGCCTATGTCATCGTATCTGTACCCCACCATATATGGAGCATATTGCGACCATCCGGAATTCTTGTACAGTTCAAGAGTCTCTTCGGGGACATATACGGTAAGGTGTTCACAATCGCTTTCGTTGAATTGAGTGTCATTATAGACCGGAGGGACAAATGAGCGGAAATATATTTCCTCCAGATTATACGAGTTGAGGAAAGGGTTATATG